>CAXAVL010000118.1:0-13076 GCA_963971905.1 uncultured Cellvibrio sp. | reverse complement strand
CGCCCGACATTTTGCCCAAGCTGAGGGTCTATTACATTGGCGGCCCCAATAAAAAATGGACTCCCAGTGCGTATCATTACATTGCCAGCCAACACCCTAATTTGTGGATCATCGAAAATAACGCGACCTACCGCGGTTGGTTTGTTGGCGGCGAACAATCAGGCGATTGGGGCAATCAAGCGTTTGTAAAAACATTTCTTGCACCTCATGGCGCACTCGGAAAATATTTTGCTACCACGCTGGAAGGCACTATTAAAATGGGTGATTCCCCCTCGGTCACTTGGCTGTTAAATAACAACACCCTCGATCCATCAGAACCCGGTTGGGGCGGGCAATTTGTGCGTGCTTGGTCCCGTGCGAATATAGCATTTAATCGTTTCACCACAGCGGATGATCAAATCGAAGAATTTGGTCTTGCCGAATTTGTATTTCCACTGCCTGCAAATTTGCCGAAAAATCCTGTAGTCACCCTGCATATTGAAAATCAACAATTGACGGGATTTATCGATCGCCAAAAGCAAGTGCATTTTCGTTTTTCACCCAAGGCCGCCGCTGTGTTTACGTATCGCTTGCACAGCAATATTCCTGAGCTAGAGGGTAAAACCGGAGCCATCACTGCCATACCTACACCCGCTTCCGCTGCCAATCATCCTGACCCGCACTGGCCAAATTGGTGGGTGGATAACCCAGCTCCCGAATTCGCCGAGGGGCCACATATAGGCGCTAAAACGGTTAATCGCTGGCGCAAAGATTTTTTAAGTGATTTTGCTCATCGAATTAATCGCGCAAGCGTCAAGGCTCCATCAAATGAAGAATCTGAACGCTAATTATCATCGCAATTAAAACTACAACAATATTTATAGAGTGGAGAGACAGAGAATGAAACTTAGGTTCCCCGTGTTTTTATTATGCGCGCTCTTGGTAAATAGCTATCCAGTATTGGCCGACATACAAGCTGCTAAACAACTGGAAGTATCTGCCAATGGCCGTTATTTACAGCAGCAGGATAAAACCCCCTTTTTTTATTTGGGGGATACCGCCTGGAGCCTTATGCATCGGCTCAATCGGGAAGAGGTTGATATCTACCTTAAGGATCGCGCGCGCAAAGGTTTTAATGTGATTCAAACTTCCGCGCTGGCTGAATTGGACGGACTTACCGTTGCAAATGCCTATGGCGATTTGCCCTTAATCGATAAAGACCCGTTAAAGCCGAATGAAAAATATTTCGCTCACGTTGACTATATTGTCAATCGCGCTGAGTCGCTGGGTATGTACATTGGCTTTTTGCCAAGTTGGGGGCGCTATTGGAAATCCGGTGACGACAAAAAAATATTCACCGAAAAAAACGCGCGGGTCTATGGCCGTTTTTTGGGGCAGCGCTACAAAGATAAACCGATTATCTGGATTTTGGGTGGCGATCAAAATGTTGTCACCCAAGAGGAGCGCCGCGTGATTGATGCCATGGCTGCCGGGCTGCGCGAAGGCGATCAAGGCAAACATCTTATTACCTTCCACCCGCGTGGCCCAGGCCAATCGTCCGCACAGCTACAAAACGCGCGCTGGTTAGATTTTCATATGTCGCAGTCATCGCACGCTGGCCGCGACCTCGATACAGGTTTATTTGTCGAGCGCGATCTCGCCTTAAAACCCCTGCGCCCGACACTCGATGGTGAACCGCGTTACGAGGGAATTCAAATTGGTTTTTATTTAAAAGATCACAATCGTTTATTGCGTTTTGAAGATAGCGATGTGCGCCAAGCGGCTTGGTGGTCGGTAATGGCGGGCGCCTGTGGCCACACCTATGGCAACAATAATATTTGGCAAATGTGGCAGCCCGGACGCGAGCCTATGATTGGTGCCAATATTCCCTGGCAAGAGGCGTTGGATCACCCAGGCGCACGGCAAATGGGTTTGTTGCGCCGTTTTATGGAGGCCAACGAATTTCAAAACCTGCTGCCCGACCAGAGCTTAATTATTGATGGCCCACTCAACGGTCCGGCAAAAATTCGCGCTATGCGCGCGCAGGATGGCTCGCGCATTGTTGTGTACTCGCCGTTTGGCAAAGCCTTTACGTTGGATCAAAGCAAACTCACTGGGGTGCGCAGTAAATTATCCTGGTTTGATCCACGTTACGGTGTGAGTTATGAATTTCGTGTGTCGCCGCGCGATGGCGACAATCAAACCTTTCAGATTTTTACCCCGCCGTCTTATGGAAGAGGGCAGGATTGGGTGTTGGTGTTCGAAAGAGTTGCCGAAACCACTCGTCGCAACTCTCAAGAACAATCAGTTCTTTAATCAAACCCAACATGAGCAAACTTGACGATGAAAAAATTATCTTATCCCAAAACCTTTTTTCAGTTGCTTATATATATTCTTATTATTTTTTTCTGCAGCAGTGTTTTTGCTGAGCAGAAGCCCCGCGTGATAGTCACCTCGGATGGTGAAATAGATGATGAATGCTCGCTAGTGCGATTTTTGCTTTACACCAATGAGTGGGATGTTGAAGGCATTATTACCACCAGCTCGCAATATCACTGGCAAGGGCACAAATGGGCGGGCGATGATTGGGCGCAACCTTTTTTAACTGCTTATGAAAAAGTGTTGCCCAATTTGAGGTTGCATGATCCCGCTTACCCGAGTGTGGAGCATCTGCGGGCACGCACCTTGCTCGGCAATGTAAAAGCCGAGGGTGAGATGGAAGAAGTGACACCCGGCTCGCAATTAATTGTAAACGTATTGCTTGATGAAACCGACAATCGCCCCGTTTGGTTACAGGCTTGGGGTGGGGTTAATACCATCGCGCGGGCGCTAAAAACCATCGAAGAAAAACACCCGGAAAAAATGGCCTATGTCGCCAATAAAATTCGTTTATTTTTAATTTGGGAGCAAGACGCTACTTATCAAACTTACATCAAACCCCACTGGGGCAAATACCAAATCTTAACGATTATTTCAGATCAATTTTGGGCGCTCGCTTATCAGTGGAACAAAATACAACCCGCCGAGATGCGTCCCTATTTTCAAGCTTCATGGATGAATAAAAATATTTTGCAAAACCATGGCCCACTCTGCGCTGCTTATAAAGCCCACGTAGAAGGTAGTTATGGGTTACAAGGTGATTACGATTTTACGCCGGGTGATTTTCGCTCTGAAGGTGACTCGCCCGCTTTTCTACACATGATCAACACCGGTCTGCGCAATATGGAATCTCCCGATTGGGGTGGTTGGGGCGGGCGCTATGTGCGAGTGCGGGATAACACCTGGTTAGACCCGGTGCCGGTTGCAGGTTATCGCTACCCCGAAGGGCGATGGGATACAACAACCGGTTGGGGGCGCGTCAGTATGCGCAATGGTAGTAACACTACCGAAGCGCAGCGTCTCGCTTATTTCAAACCCATGTGGCGTTGGAGTAAGGCACTGCAAAATGATTTTGCCGCGCGCGCTGATTGGAATGTTAAATCCTATAAAGAAGCCAATCATCCACCGCAGGTAAAACTGGCGCACGCACTTAATCTTAAAGCCCGCCCCGGCGACAAGGTGAAATTAAGTGCGCGCGGCACTAAGGATCCAGATGGTGACAAACTTTACTATCACTGGTGGCAATACCAAGAGGCGGGAACTCTTGCCGAGCCACTGACGATAAAAAATGCCAAGCGACAAAACGCGCTAATTACTATTCCCAAAACCGCAGCATCGGGAAAAACGCTTCATCTGATTGTTGAGGTGAGCGATAGCGGGGAGCCACAACTAACTCGCTATCAGCGCGTGATTGTCGAAATCCAATAATATTTTCTGCCTGCATTATAAATTGTTGCAAGCCATGCTTCAGTTTTAGCTGAAGCATGTTTAATAACGAGAGAGCCACCATTATGAAAAAGCGCAATAACCCATCCATATCGCTTTATTCGTCGATTTTAATATTTGCCGCGCTGCTGATTTGTGCTTCGGCCAGTTTTGCTAACTCAAAAAATATATTGTCCGGAAGCGATTCAAAAAAACCGCGACTTTTTGTTTTGACCGATATAGGTGGCGACCCAGATGACCAGATGTCCATGGTGCGCTTAATGACTTACGCCAACCAACTGGATATCGAAGGTTTGGTTGCCACGCCGCAAGGGCCAAACAAAGACAAAGTAGAACCACAAAGAATTGCAAAAATTGTAAACGCCTACGGCAAAGTGCGCGACAACTTAGCGCGCCATGAAACTGGATACCCGAGTGAAAAAGCTTTACTTAAGGCTATTTCAATAAGCCTGCCCATTCATGATATGGAAGGCGTAGGCAAGGGCAAGGATTCACCTGGCTCCGAGCTACTGATTAAGGTTGTAGATCGCGATGATAGCCGGCCACTCTGGGTTAACGTATGGGGTGGCCCCAACGTATTGGCACAGGCACTGTGGAAAGTTCGCGCAACACGCAGCGCGGCAGATCTCGCCAAGTTTGTGGCAAAACTTCGCGTTTACGCCATCTCCGATCAAGACAACAGCGGCCCTTGGATACGCAAAGAATTCCCCGAACTTTTTTATATAGTGACTCCCGGTATCAATGCCGGTGGAGGCTTTCATCATGCCACCTGGATTGCGATTGGCGGCGATAAATTTCACGGCCGATTTGGCGGCGCCGATTTTTCTCTGGTAACAAATGAATGGCTCGATCGCAATATCCGCGAGAAAGGCCCGCTGGGCGCCGAATATCCGCGCTGGAAATTTATGATGGAAGGCGATACCCCGGCTTTTTTGTACTTGCTTAATAATGGTTTGCGCAGCACTGAAAATCCCAACTGGGGCAGCTGGGGCGGTCGCTATGAATTTTATACACCCAAAAAAGAGAAATGGTTTTTAGCCGAAGAAACTCGCCCTATCTGGACTAACGCACAAGATGAAGTTTTAGGCAATGATGGCGAGTGGCACACCACTAACCACGCGACCATATGGCGCTGGCGCGAAGCCTATCAAAATGATTTTGCCGCGCGGATGGATTGGACAATTAAATCCTACGAGGAAGCTAATCATCCCCCTGAGCCTAAACTCAATCACCCTGAATACATTATTGCAAAACCCGGCGAGCGAATTGAGCTGGATGCATCACCCACTACAGATCCTGACGGCGACGCAGTTTCCTACGAGTGGTTTGTCTATGCGGAAGCGGGCACTCTCGGTTTATCAAATTCGGCCACCGGTGTAATGCTGGATATCAAAAATTTCGATCAACCCAAAGCCTGGTTTAATGTAAAAACAAGCAGGGTGATGCCCCCCAATACCGGAACCATGCATATTATTCTCGCCGTTACCGATCACGGCACCCCTCGATTGACTCGCTATAAGCGAATCATTATCGATGTTCAACCCTAGCGCAAACTATTGGCGCTTTATTTTAAACGCCGGATCAGCTGAATATACGGAGCGACAAAAATGATTCACAACACAGTGAACGATACTAATACTAATTTTTTTATGCGAAGTCTTGCTATATTTTTTTCGTCGATTCTCTTACCTACGCTTGTGTGTGCAGAGGAAATTAAGAACGCAAAATTAAGTCCTGATCTATCGAAGCCGCGCATTTTTGTGCTTACTGATATTGAAAATGAGCCCGACGATGCACAATCCTTGGTACGTTTTTTAGTTTACTCAAATCAATGGGATGTAGAGGGACTTGTCGCCACCACCTCTGTTCACCAACCAAAGCGTACGGCAGCGGCTCGTATTCGCAAAATAGTGAGTGCTTACGGTAAGGTTCGCGGCAACTTGCTTCAACATCAAAAGGATTTTCCAAGCGAAAAATATTTGCAATCAATTATCAGTGAGGGACGTTCTGACTATGGTATGCATGCCGTAGGTAAGGGTATGGATTCTTCTGGTTCGGAGCGACTTATTCAAGCCGCGGATAAACATGATTATCGCCCTCTTTGGGTAACGGTGTGGGGTGGTCCCAATGTTTTGGCTCAAGCGCTGTGGAAAGTGCGCGAAACCAGAACTGCAGAAGAGCTAAAAATATTTATTGATAAATTGCGAATTTATACAATTTCAGATCAGGATGATTCAGGACCCTGGATTAGAAAAAACTTTCCAACGCTGTTTTATATTGCAAGCCCCGGTTACCACAGCGGTGGGGGTTACCATCATGCAACTTGGAGCGGTATTAGCGGAGACAATTTCCATGCACGGTTTAGCGGTGCGGATTTTTCTTTAGTAGACAACCCCTGGTTGGAATCAAACGTTCGCATAAAGGGCGCCTTGGGCGCAGAGTACCCGAGTACAAAATATTTAATGGAAGGCGACACGCCCAGCTTTCTAGGGCTGATAAATAATGGCTTAAACTCTCCCGAAAACCCTAACTGGGGTGGCTGGGGCGGGCGCTATGAACTCTATACTCCACGCATGGAAAAATGGTTTCTCGAGCCTGAAACTCGCGCTCTTTGGACCAACGCGGCAGATGAGGTGCTGGGTCATGATGGGCGTTGGCACACATCCAACCACGCTACGATTTGGCGCTGGCGTAATGCCTATCAAAATGATTTTGCCGCGCGTATGGATTGGACAATTAAACCCTATGCGGAAGCTAATCACCCACCTCTCGCCAAAATAGATGGCGCAACTCGTATTAAAGCAAAACCCGGCGATAAAATTGCACTTAGCGCACTGGGCTCCAGCGATCCTGATGGCGATGCACTTTCTTATGAGTGGTTTTATTACGGTGAAGCCGGTGAATTTACAGTTTCCAGCGCGCGCACTGGTCAACCACTAGAGATACAAAATTTCGATCAAGCTAAGGCCTGGTTTGTGGTGCCCACTAACCGCGTACTGCGCAATGGAACTCTGCACATTATTCTCGCGGTAACTGATCATGGCTCACCCAGACTCACACGCTATCAACGGGTAATTGTTGATGTGCAACCTTAAGCGAAAAAATAATTGCTGAGCGGAAGAACAAGATGAATAAATTACTAATTTTACTTTTAAATAAAATATCAAAAATAGGTTTGTTGCAATGTTGTTTGTTTGTATTTGCAGTTAGCGCCGCATATGCACAAGAAAATAATGTGTTATCGCCTGCAGCTGTGGAGCAATGGGGAACGTTTGAAATTACCTTGAACGGTACTGACAAAGGCAATCCATTTCTCGATACGCAACTATCGGCCAGTTTCAGCAATGGCCATAAAAACGTTTCTGTTGCCGGTTTTTACGATGGCAAGGGGCAATATAAAATCCGGTTTATGCCGGACACAGTTGGCAATTGGACTTACATTACCAAAAGTAATCACTGGGAGTTGACCGAAAAGCGCGGTAAATTTTTGGTGACCCAGGCTACTGGAAATAATCATGGTCCGGTCAGCGTTGCGCACACTTATCATTTCGCTTATGCCGACGGTTCGCCTTACAAACCTATTGGCACTACATCCTATTCCTGGACGCATCGCCCCGATCATATTGAACAGCAAACCTTGCAGACTTTGGCTAACTCACCTTTTAATAAAATACGCATGTGTGTATTTCCGCAAAGTCACGGCATAAAAACCATGCCGCCTAAACGTTTTCCATTTGCGGGAAAACCAACTGCACCTGACTACACTCGGTTTAACCCTGAATTTTTTCAGCATCTTGAAAAACGCGTGAGTCAATTACGCGATCTCAACATAGAGGCAGATTTAATTTTGTTTCACCCCTATGACGATCAGCATATTTGGGGCTTGGATAATATGCCCGCAGATGTCGATGAACGCTATTTGCGCTACATAGTGGCGCGCCTGGGCGCCTATCGCAATGTGTGGTGGTCTATGGCCAATGAGTATGATTTTATTCGCACTAAAACTGAGGCTGATTGGGATCGGCTTT
Source organism: uncultured Cellvibrio sp. (assembly GCA_963971905.1). Classification (GTDB taxonomy): domain Bacteria; phylum Pseudomonadota; class Gammaproteobacteria; order Pseudomonadales; family Cellvibrionaceae; genus Cellvibrio. The sequence goes on along the minus strand of CAXAVL010000118.1, from coordinate 5,244 downwards.
TTCAAATAGTCGCTGCCGCCGACCCCTACAATCATTTGCGTTCTATTCACAATGGCAAAATTATTTATAACAACTCACAGCCTTGGGTGACACACGCCAGCATCCAAAATGGTTCCGCGGTTACCAGCCCTACCAGTGCTGAACTCTATCGCGATGTCTATCGCAAACCCATTGTTTACGATGAAGTTGAATACGAAGGTAACTCCAATTCGCGCTGGGGGCAGCTCAGCGGAAAAGAATTGGTGCATCGTTTTTGGTCGGGTACTGTTGCAGGAACCTATGTTGGCCATAGTGAGTTTCTTGCCGAGCCGAACGATCCAGGTGTATTTATTTGGTTGGGCCAGGGCGGAAAACTGAAAGGTGAAAGCCCAGCGCGTATTGCATTTTTGCGCAGTATTATTGAGACCGGGCCAACACAGGGTATAGAGCCGATAGATAAATGGTGGACACCCAATGTGGGTGGAGAAGCGGGCCAATATTATTTGATGTATTTTGGCCGTGAATCACTCACACAATGGCCATTTGAATTAAATGTAACGGGCTTGGAGGATGGTATGAAATTCCAGGTTGATGTTATCGACACCTGGGCGATGACCATCACCCCCGCTGAGGGGATTTTTGAAATAAAACGCCGGGACAGGTATAAGTTTATTGATGTCAATAATTGCTCCGTTGCGCTGCCGGGCAAAGAGGGCATTGCGGTGCGAATTAAACGGCTATAAAAATCCTGCTATCTGCGCCCCGCTTTGCTAAGTTTTGTTCAATAGTTAGAAAGCACAGCGGGGTTCAGATATGAATAGATACTAGAAAAACTAGATTCCGTCCTGTTTTACCTATGTAATTGCCTGTATCCTAACCTAAAATATCATTGCCAGTTCTGCACCCGTAATGAAGGTTAAGGTATAGCAAGATGCCAGATACAACCGAGCCACAATCCTTTGATCCAGCGCGACGGGATTTTTCGCCCTACGGATTAAGCTGCGTTTATTGGCAGCCATCGTTAATGGCGCGACCAGATCATCACAATGAAATCGAATTGAACTTCCTCCCGGAAGGGTCGGTGACCTATTTATTGGGTGGCAGAAAAGTGACCCTAACTGCAGGTGCGCTGTGTTTATTCTGGGCGGCAATTCCCCATCAAATAATTCACTTTAGTGGGGAGCAACCTTATTTTGTAACCACAGTTCCGTTACATACATTTTTGCATTGGCAATTGCCTGAACATTTTGTGCAATCCCTAATGCAAGGCAATGTGTTGATGAGCATAGATAAATCGCGCAAAGCATCAGATCTTGATTTATTTAAACAGTGGGCTTTAGATCTGGCCGATCAAAAAACAGGAATAGATCGTGCCGTCAGTTTGGAATTGCAAGCGCGAATTACGCGTATGGCATTGAATTATGCAGGGGATAAAACCCTTGGCAATACGCGCAATTATTTGTCAGGTTTAGCCGATACTGGCTTGAGTAAAGTGGAACAAATGGCCTGCTATATTGCGCAAAATTATGTGCATAAATTAACAGTGGAGCAGATCGCACAGAAAGTAAATTTTCATCCAAGTTATGCCATGAATCTATTTCAAAAAACATTCGGCACAACCTTGGTAAACTTTCTAACCCAACACCGCATTGCGCATGCGCAGCGATTGCTGACCACAACCGACAGCCAAATCACCGATATAGCCCTGCAATCCGGCTTTAGCTCTATCAGCCGCTTTAATGAAGCCTTTCATCGCCAATGCGGATGTTCCCCTAGGGAATATCGGAAGTCTATGGGGGAAGTGACGACTGTTTAACGTTTTGCATTGTTGGTTGTGACGAAATGTTCGATAAAAAAGACTACATATTTATTGACTATCCCATGGGTCGAGCTCTGTCGAAAAAGGGGGCAGCGTCCCATTATTTATCTCCAAATACGGCGAGGTAAAAATTTAATTCTTCATTGAGCGCACGCTGGATATTCTGCGCTTGGCGAAAGCCGTGAGCTTCATCGGCAAAGGTCACGTATTGGGTCATTATGCCTTTTTGTTGCAGTGCAGCGACCATGGCTTCTGCCTGCGCCGGCGGTACCACTTTATCCTGTAAACCCTGCAAAAAAATCACCGGGCAGTTTAGTTGATCTATGTGATGAATCGGTGAGCGGGCGCGATAGGTTTCTTGCTGCGCGGGATATTCTCCCACCAGCGAATCCAAATAATGCGCTTCAAATTTATGGGTGTCGCGCGCGAGGGCTTCCAAGTCACCAATGCCATACAAACTGGCACCGGCTTTAAACACATCACTAAAGGTGAGCGCTGCAAGCACGGTGTAACCACCGGCGCTGGAGCCGCGAATAGCGACTCTATTTTTATTGATGAGCTTTTGTTCGACTAAATAATCCACGCCGCTGCACACATCGATCACATCGGTAATGCCCCAATTATTTTTTAAGCGGTCGCGATATTTTCTGCCGTAACCGGTGCTGCCGCGATAGTTTACATCCAGCACCGCAAAGCCACGGCTGGTCCAGAATTGGATTTTTAAATTGAGTGAGCTTTCGGGAGCGCCAGTTGGCCCGCCGTGGCACATGATTAATAGCGGTGGTAATTGGTCGGTGGTTCTTTTTACATTGGGGTTGGTGGGTGCATAAAAAAATCCGCATGCGCTTTCGCCATCGCGAGTGGGGAATTCGATTGGTTGCGGTGTGGCAAAAAAATCTGCTGCAATTAATTGCGCTGTTGCGGTGAGTGGCGCAATTTTTTCGTGGCTGCCATCGGCACCATAAAACCAAAGCTGCGTGCTCTGTTTTGCGCTGGCGGCGATGAAATAACCTTTGCCATTGTGGCAATGAATGTTGGCAATATCGCGCAACTCGCTGGGGATGATCTTCAGCTTGCCTCTGGTTAAATCGATGCTGCCCAATTGCCAATATCCCTCTTGGCTAAAACAGCAGAATATTTCGTGCGCCGATAAAAATCCGTAGCTACTCATGCCAAACACCCATTGTGGTGTGGCGAACTCTGCCTCCATTACACAAACGGCTTCAGCTTCTGTGCCAGTCCAGCGATAAATATTCCACCAGTTGCTGCGATCCGACACAAAAAATAATTCGCCTGCTGGCGACCACTGCGGTTGAAAAATAGATTCACTGGCGCCGCCCGCAATCACCGCACGGTTAATAATATCGCCGCATTGATTGAGTTGGGCGAGCACACACTCGGTGCCATCCCAAGGCATATTGGGGTGATTCCAACGTAAAAAGCTGAATTGATTTCCGTCGGGCGACAGGCGTGGATTGGAATAAAAGTCGTCGCCCTGTGCGAGGGTATGAATGTCACCACTGGTGAGATCCAGCGCAATAATACTGCTGCTTGGTTGATGTGTATCCTGCGTGCAATCTTCACGCACCGCTATTAATCGCGTGCGTGCTACGTCGTAACAAAAATCGGAGTAGCGATAGGCGCCCTCGGGCGTAAGCGTCTGGGTTTTATCGCTGGCCAGATCGTAGCGATAGATTCGCTGGTCGCTATCCAGCACATAAAAAATGGCGCTGGCGGTAGCGAGATAGGGCGCGCCGCCATATTCGTGGGCGCGGGTGCGAATACTGTGCGGTGCTGGCAGCAAGTCTTCACGTACACCATCTGTATCGCGCACCAGTGCACTGCGGCCTTTTTCCTGTGGGCGCGATTCCAGCCAGTAAACACCATTACCAACGGCTTGTGGCTCGCTGATGCGCACACCTTGGGCGGTGAGCAATTCGGCGCTAATGGGCGATGGCCAGTGGCCGTAGGGAATGCTGGTCATAAGGAGTGCCGCCTGACGCAATAACAAAGAAGGACGGTATTTTGCCTCTCAATGCGAAGCAGGAGCAAGGCAGGGTTTTTATTTGTATGGCTTTGGGCTTTAATGCCGCCTCTAACTGGATTTTTCTATGGCTTTTACCGCTGAACAATTACGCACTTATCTGCCCCCTATTACTTCGCCATCCGCTATCTGGTGGATCGGTTTTAGCGGAGGTTTGGATTCTACCGTGCTGCTCCATGCATTAACGCAATTGGCTCTGCCGGTACAGCTGCGCGCCCTGCATATCAATCACCAAATTTCACCTAATGCCAATGCATGGCAAAACCAGTGCGGCGATTTTTGTGCGCAGCATGCGGTGCCGTTTCACGCTGAAAAGGTACGGGTTGAAAATTCCGGTAAAGGCATTGAGGACGCGGCGCGCACTATTCGCTATGCGGTGTTCGAAAAAAATCTTGCACCTAATGATGTTTTATTCACCGCGCATCACGCTAATGATCAAGCCGAGACACTGCTGCTGCGTTTACTGCGTGGCACCGGGCCCCGTGGTTTAGCGGCGATGGCCTCTGTTCGTGCGCTGGGTGCGGGTTTGTTAGTGCGGCCGGTGCTGCATTTTTCCCGTGCGGATTTGGAAGCTTATGCGCAGGCGCATCAACTGCGTTGGGTGGATGATGAAAGCAATCTGGATGATGATTACGATCGCAACTTTTTGCGCAATCAGGTGATGCCACTGTTGCAAGATCGCTGGCCGGAATTTAAACGCAAATGGCAGCAGACTGCAGAATTGTGTGCACAACAAGAGGCAATGGTAGAAGAGTTGGCGCGCGAGGATTTATTGCGCGCCGCGCCGCTGGTCGCGCGAGTAGGGCAGAGTATTGAGCTTGATGCATTGCGGCTATTGTCGCCAGCGCGCCAACAAAACCTGCTGCGCTTTTGGTTGCGTTCCCTGCATTACACCACACCTGAACAATTGCACTGGCAGCAAATCGAGCGGCAAATTATTCAGGGCCGCGATGATGCACAAACCCGCGTCAGCTGGGGTAATGTTGCTTTGCAAACATATCGCCAGCGTTTGTATCTGCTACCCGTACAATTGCCGGAAATGGAACTGCAGTTTGAATTAACAAACGATGATTCATCACTGCGTTTGAAGGCTGATTTACCTGCATTGCAGATTCGTTATCGCACTGGTGGTGAACGCTGTAAACCCGCAGGCCGTGCGCACTCGCAAACATTAAAAAAACTGCTGCAGGACTACGCCTTGGAGCCTTGGCTGCGCGACAAGGTGCCACTGGTATTTAGCGGCGATGAGTTAGTCGCCGTGGGGGATTTATGGGTGTGCGCGGGGTTTGTTGCTGCAGAAGATGAAGCGGGTTTTGCGCTGTATTGGCGATAAAAACCAAAAAAAAAAACGGGATGCGATGGCATCCCGCAGATCGCTGACAAACCCCACCCTAAAAAGTGG
>CAXAVL010000117.1:0-13197 GCA_963971905.1 uncultured Cellvibrio sp. | reverse complement strand
ATACTCTAGAAGGCACAACTAACACAGTGTCAATACTGTAACTCTGAACCCTCCTAACAAAAACCCACCAGACTGCCGCACTTGCGGCAGTTTTTGTTTGTAGCTGCACACCGCCCATTACCAATATCGCGCCAAAAAAAAGCCCCCGGTTTAAGCCGGGGGCAAACACAAGATTCAAATAATATTAACAATTACACCTTAAAAGCTGCCGCGAATACCTAAAGTGGCGGTGTAGCCTGGATCGTAATAGGTGAAGGTCGCATTGTCATAATGATAGGTAGTGCGCAATGGTTCGCCGGTCAAGTTACTAATGTTCAACGTCACCATCGGCTCGGTTGCAACACCTTCAAACTGATAGCTGGCTGACAAATCCCATTGACCGCGTTCATCTGCTTTTAACTGCGCAAAGGAGATGCCATTTTGGTTAGGGCCAGAGATAACCTGTGCGTCATACCATGTGTATGACAAACGCAAAGATGCGCCGTAATTTTCCCAATAACCAGTAAAGTTGTAGGTCTGTGGCGATACGCCAATCGCTTGTGCCGGTGCCCCCTGCCCTTCACCTTTTTGATCGATCTTGGTGAAGTTGGCATTAAAACCAAGACCTTCTACCAGCATATCCAGCGGTTGCACCCAAGTGATTTCCTGACCGCGCAACTCCAGATTACCTGGCGCGTTTACTTGCTGCTGCACAGTAACAGTCGCAGCATTCGGGCCACCACGGCTATCTATTGCACCGCGCTGTAAGTCGGTCAAAGTATCGTAGGGCACACCCAATTGTAGGAACGGAATCGTATTGGTGCCCAACACGGTAAAACCGGTCACCTGCTTATTGAAGAAAGTCACGCCGACATAACCTTCGTCGCCTGTATACCATTCACCACCTATATCAAAGTTGGTCGACAAGTAGGGGCTCAAATTCGGATTGCCCTGAGTGGCTTGCTGCGCCGACGGATCGCTGAACTGCGTAGCAGGCAACATCGCACTCGGGTTGGCGCGGGTCAGAGTACGCGATGCCGACAAGCGCAGTTTCACATCGTCCATCACATCCAATGTGGAGTTGAACGATGGCAGGAAGGCATCATAGGTAGAGTCCAGATGTTGATATTCACGTACACCGCCGATAGTCACTGGGCCAGAGATCAACTGATCGGTAGTGACGTAGCGAGTCCCCAGGTTGAAACTGAGCGGGCGCGAGGCAACTTCCGTTACACCATTGATTTCAACATAGGCACCCATAGTTTCTTCATCCACACCCCCGGTGCTGGCGCCAGTAGGCGAACTGTTGTTTTCCGGAGCGTTTTTGCTTAACTCGTGATAATTGGTGTCGGCCATAAAGCGATCAAAGTCAACGGTGATAAAACCGTATGGGCCAGGCTTGAGATAAGACGCCAGCTGTGACTGGGGAATACCGGAATTGGGGTTCAAGCCATTGCAAGGCAAACGGCCCGTCGCGGGGCTATTGCCATCGGCATCCAGACCATTGCGGCAGACCACATCCTCCCAGCGAGCACTGTTATCGCGCGCAGAGATGGTGCGTGATATTTGATCGTAGGCCAAACCAAAACGAATATTTTGCACACTATCGCCAAAACGATAATCCAGATGCGCACCTTCAGTTTCAGTAATGCGTTTTTCGTTAGCAATATTTAACCGGCCACCGGCAAATACCCAGCCTGCATTAGGGTCATTAAGATCGACATTAGTCGTGACTTGCGGATAGGGTTTGCCATTGTTCTCATAGTTAACAACAGTGCCCTGCCCCATCGGAGTATTGATTAGCACGGTGGGCGACTCGCGGAAAAAATCACTGCGGCTGGCATTAAGTTGCAAATCCAAGGTGGGATCATCGCCAAATTCAAAGGGTGCACCTGGGTTAAAGTTGTAAAAATCAACGTCTTCTTTATAAGGGCGCGCCTCCAGGAAAAACTGGGCATTAGCAAAGGTCCCCTTGGTCACCACGTTGTTTTCATCTACTTCCATATTTAGCGGAATTAATGAACCAAAACGACCAACCCAATTCACATCCAAACGATCAAAATCCCGCGAGGCATCAGCCCACATAGCGTCCAGATAAAATTGGGTTTCATCAGAGGGACGATACTCAAGCGATAACAAACCCGACACACGGTCGCGGGTGCCGTCGATGTAGGCTGGGCGACTCAAACGCGGCAGCAGACCGTCACCAATTTGCTGCAGGGTCGCATTGGGGTTATTAGCCCGCAGGAAAGCTGCACCCACGACTGTACCGGCAACCAAGCCAGCACCTGCCCCGGAGGGAACAGTTGCAGGTACATTAATGTTATTGCCGCCAATAGTATCGCAAGGCGCTGCCGTTGCAGTACCGCACTGGGCAGCCGACAAATTCATATTTGACCACCCAATGGTTTCATAACCTTCAGTGGTCGATTTGCTATTAACCCCGGCAAGCCCAAACAACACACCGAAGTTTTCATTGCGCCAGCTAGTCGTGAACGCCGCGCGCGGACTAGTTTCTTGATTGATCTCGGTATAGGCCAACTGCCCCTGATAAGTGGTGTGAAAACCTTCATCTTTGCTATCAAATGGGCGCGCACTGCGCATATTCACCACACCGGCCAAACCACCTTCAAGCGTGCTGGCAACTGGCGTTTTAGATACATCAATACGGGTAAACAATTCGGTTGGAAAGAGGTTTAGATCAACTTCGCGGTTCTGGTTTTGCGAATCAACGCTCCCACCTGATGCCACAGCAATCTGCGAACCATTGAGCAACACCTTGGTGAAATTGGTGCCCAAACCGCGAATCGCAATCTGCAACCCATCGCCATTGATATCGCGAGTCAACTGAATACCGGGAATACGGCCAATCGATTCGGCCACATTCAAATCAGGAAACTTGCCGATATCTTCCGCAAATACAGACTCCACCAAACTGGTTGAAGCACGCTTGGCATTGGTTGCGCTTTGCAAACTCGCCTTATAGCCGGTTACGACGATCTCTTCGACTTCCGCTTTTGGTGCTTGCTGCGCTTGGGCAATACTGGATGCGATTGCCAAACTGAGCAGGCTTACCGCAAAAAAAGGACGTGTGTGATTTGTTCTCATAATCAATCCCCATGGGCTTATTGTTAGATGTGTACTTGTATACATGAATACAAACGCCGCGATGCTATTACTTGTATACTAGTGTGTCAACATTTGTACAGCCTTTTGTTTTCTTCGGAAATTAGTCTGAGTAAAGCGGTAACAGGAAAGATCAGTCAAGGGCCGAAACACGTATAAGGATTAGATGCAAGATCAGGACATTAGGTAAGCAAGGGAGTAGAATGCCGCCCCATGAATAGCAGCCGATTGATGACCGCCCCATGATTCCACGTATTGATCAAACCTCCCCCGTCCAAGCCCTGTACCTGAACTTTATTAACGCCCTGCGCGAAAATGGTTTCAGTGGCGATTTGAACCCTGACTATGCCAACCGCACGGTATTGGCGACGGACAATTCCATCTACCAGGTACTACCGCAGGGTGTGCTCTACCCGCGCGACACTGCCGATCTGGTACGTATCGCCAAGCTCAGCCAGCAACCAAAATACCAATCCGTAATACTCAGCCCTCGGGGTGGTGGCACTGGCACCAACGGCCAATCGCTCACCGATGGTTTGGTGGTGGATACCTCCAAGTACATGAATCAGATTTTGGAGATCAATGTCGAGGAGCGCTGGGTGCGGGTGCAATGCGGCGTTGTTAAAGATCAGCTCAATGCGGCGATCAAACCCCACGGTTTATTTTTTGCGCCGGAACTCTCTACCAGTAACCGCGCCACCATCGGCGGCATGATCAATACCGATGCCTCCGGCCAAGGCTCTTGCCGCTACGGCAAAACCCGCGATCACGTATTGGAATTAACCACAGTTTTGCTCGACGGTACCGAATGGGTATCCAAGGCGATTGATGAAAATGAATTAGAAGAATTGTGGAAACGGGAAGATCGCGTGGGTGAAGTTCATCGCATTGTCGATGCCATCCAACGCGAACATCACGCATTGATCGAGGCAAAGTTTCCCAAACTCAACCGCTGCCTTACCGGTTATGACTTGGCGCATATTCGCGACCAACAAGGTCGTTTTAATCTAAACAATATTTTGTGCGGCAGCGAAGGCACCCTGGGTTTTATCACCGAAGCCAAGATCAGCCTATTGCCCATTCCCAAATTCAGCGCACTGATTAACGTCAACTACCGCGATTTCAACGTCGCCCTGCGCGATGCCACTCAGCTGATGAAAGCGGAACCGACCTCGATTGAAACGGTGGATTCCAAAGTCCTGAATCTGGCGATGAACGATATCGTCTGGCACAGTGTGTCCGAATTTTTCCCGACGCCAGAGAGCGGCGAAAAAATCCAGGGCATCAACCTAGTTGAATACACCGCAAACACAGAAGAAGAATTAAATGCGGATGTAAAAAAACTCACTGATATGCTCGATCAAGCCGCGCAGGATTCGAGCACTGGCCGCATCAGTTATTCCATTGCCTGGGGCAATGAAGCGGTCAATAAAATTTGGGGCATGCGTAAAAAAGCGGTAGGTCTGCTCGGCAATGTGCAAGGCGAAATTCGCCCAGTGCCCTTTGTGGAAGACACCGCAGTACCGCCCGAAAACCTCGCCGATTTTATCGCCGAGTTCCGCGCAGTACTCGATGAGTACAATTTAACTTACGGCATGTTTGGCCATGTGGATGCCGGTGTATTACACGTGCGCCCCGCGCTGGACATGAAAGATCCCGCGCAAGAAAAAATGGTGCGCGTGATTACCGATCGCGTGGTTGCACTCACCCAAAAATACAACGGCCTCTTATGGGGCGAACACGGCAAAGGTGTTCGCTCGGAATATGCACCGGCGTTTTTTGGCGAGCTGTATCCGCAAATCCAGCGCATCAAGGCGGCGTTTGATCCGCGCAACCAGTTAAACCCCGGCAAAATTGCCACACCTTCGGCCGACATCAAACTATTAAAAATTGATGAGGTGACCACACGTGGCCAGCAGGATCGTAAAATCCCTGTGCAAGTATGGGAAGGTTATAGCGAAGGCATGCACTGCAATGGCAATGGCCTCTGCTACAACTGGAACCCGAATGATGCCATGTGCCCCAGCTGGAAAGGCACCCGCGAACGCAAGCACTCGCCCAAGGGGCGCGCGTCCTTAATGCGCGAATGGCTCAAACAAATGAGCGAGCGTGGCGTTAATGCCATCGATGAAAGTAAAAAAGTAAAGCGCGCAAGTTTCTTATTCAATTTGCCAACACGCATTATCAACACAGTTGGAAAACGCAAAGGCGAATACGATTTCTCTCACGAAGTGCATGAATCCATGATGGGTTGCCTTGCGTGTAAATCCTGTGTCGGTCAATGCCCGATTAAAGTGGATGTACCGGAATTCCGCGCAAAATTTTTAGAGTTGTACTACAGCCGCTATCTGCGCCCGCTCAAGGATTATTTTATCGGCGGCCTGGAATTTATGATTCCCACCCTCGCCAAAATGCCTTGGGCATACAACCTAATGATGAAGCCGCAATTTATGCAGAAATTTATGGCGCGTTTTATCGGCATGGTCGATAGCCCACTGCTCACCGGTATCAGCCTGCATAAAGCGGCAGAAAAACTCGGGGTTAATTACGCCACCCTGGAGAATATCGCGCAGCTCACACCTGCCGAAAAAACCAAAGCGGTTATTCTGGTGCAAGATGCCTTCACCAGTTATTTTGAAACCCCGCTGGTAATAGACACACTCACCCTATTGCAAAAACTCGGCTTTATTCCGCTACTGGCGCCCTTCAAACCCAACGGCAAACCCCTGCAAGTGCATGGCTTTTTAAAAGCCTTTGCCAAAGCAGCCGACACCAACGCAACCCAACTTAACGGCCTCGCCTCTTCCGGCATTCCGCTGATGGGCATAGAACCGGCGATGACCCTCGCCTACCGCGCTGAATACAAAAAAGTGCTGGGCGATAACGCGCCTAAGGTGCAACTGATTCAAGAGTGGCTCGCGCAACAGAGTGAACAACTCAGCGGCAAAACCCGCGATTTCAAAGCCGCAGAGTTTTCACTGCTCGCCCACTGCACCGAAAAAACTAACGCCGTGAGTTCGGTAAAAGATTGGCAAACGGTTTTTACTAAACTGGGCCAGCAATTAAAAGTGATCGAAACCGGCTGCTGCGGTATGGCGGGCACCTATGGTCACGAGAGTAACAATGTTGAAACTTCTAAAAAAATCTATGCGCTGTCCTGGTCGCAAGTAGTGAACAACCCAGTCAACAGCGGCAAGTTAACCGCGACTGGTTATTCTTGCCGCAGCCAAACCAAACGCATCGACAACGTAAAACTGCCGCATCCGGTACAGATTTTATTGCAGCAAATGATTTAACTTTTTATTTAACTGACTAACTTCACTGACAAACTTTACTGAAAAAATTTACTAACCACCTTCACTGACTGACGAGCCACGACTATGAAATTATTACGCAAACTGTTTGGAAGCAAAGCCAAAGCCGAACCGATTAAGCCAGCACCTATTCCGGTTGCAGAACCCAAAGCGCCGAAACCGGTTATTAGTTTGGATGTGGTTGAGCAAACCAACGATGAAAGCGAGCTGCTCAAACTCGCCAGCGATGGCGCCACCAGCCAATTGCGCCAAGCAGCTGCGGAAAAAATACATAGCCGTGAGATTCTGGAACAACTCGCCAAAACAGTAAAAACCAAAGACAAAAACGTATTTAAAATTGTTAAAGCTAAATTGGATGTATTTAAAGCGGAAGATGCAAAAGTGGCAGAACTGGAGGCCAGTGCTGTGCGCATTTGCGAAAAGCTGGAACGCCACTCCCATTTTGAAGCAGACTCACTGTTCAAAGCGAAACTGACAGTATTGCAAAGCGAGTGGGATGCCTTGGGGCAAGTGTCTGCTGTAGCGCAAGCGCGCTACCAAAGCGCCCTTGCCGCATGCGAAGAAAAAATCAATGCCCGCGCGCAAGCCATCGCCGATGAAGAAGAAAAACTATCGCTTGATCAACAAGCCCTGCAATTGGCAGAAGATGCGTATAACAGCCTGAAACAATTGGCGGGCGATATTTATCGCGCAAGCCATGTCGATGAACTGCTCAACGCTAACTACGAATTAAAAATTCAGGAGTTGAGCAATGCTGTGCGTTTGGCTGCCAACCGTCAATTGCCGCTGGATAAACTCAGCAAAGCGTTCGAACTGCGCAAACAGCAAACCTTGAATTTACTCGACCAAATCAAAACTTCCGGCACCGTTAAACAATTAACGGAAAAGCTGGAGCAAGCGGAAGATTCAGAGCTGGTCAAAAATGCACAGCAAAAACTGCAACAATTAATTAAGTCAGCAAAAGAATTGGGCGATGAACTGCCCGACACATTAAACGAAGCCAAAGCCAAGTTGGATGCAATTTGGGCGCAGCGCCATCAAGCCGAACAAGCGACCAAAAATGCGCTGCGCGACTTCAGTGAACTGGCGCGCAAAGGTTTATGGGCGGCCGAGCAAGGTTTTGTGCGCAAAGCCCGCGCGATTCAAAAAGAACTCGAGGAAAAACGTGTGCAATTGGCAGAAATCCCTAAAGGTATTCAAGTCAAAATCGATGACTTTGAAGCGCAACTGGCGAAACTTGGCGATTGGCACGAATTTGCTGTCACCCCTAAAAAAGAATCGCTGATTACTCAGATGCAAGAACTGGCTAACAGCAGCATGAATCCAGAGGCTCTCGCGACTAAAGTGCACGAACTGCAAGACAACTGGAAAGAAGTCAGCAAAGGTGTACAGCAACAAGACGACGAACTCTGGCAGCAATTCCAGCAGGCATCCGCCGTGGCCTATGCACCCTGCAAAGAATTTTTTGAAGCGCAAGCAGCCGAGCGCGAAAGAAATTTAAATAAACGCCGCGAATTAGTGAATCAATTACAACAGTACTTACAAGGTTACGATTTTAGCAACGCAGTATGGAAAGACGTTGAGCAAACCTTAAAAACTGCACGCGCTGAATGGCAAACCTACTGGCCGGTGCCGCGCAAAGCCGGCAATGAACTGCAAAAAGAATTTGAAAGTTTGATGGAACAATTGTTTGGCAAAATCACCAGCGAATACGAAAGTAACAAAAACGCCAAACAAGGTTTAATAGAGCAGGCGCAAACATTGGTAGAGGCTACCGATATACGCGCGGCAACCGAGACCGTCAAACAATTACAAGCCCAATGGAAAACCATCGGCAAAAGCTGGCACAAAGAAGATCAACAACTCTGGCAAGAATTCCGCAGCCATTGCGATGCGGTATTTGCCCAGCGTAACCAAGCATTTGAAGCAGCCAAAGAGCAGCGTCAGGCAATCACAGCTCAAGCCGAGAATCTGATTGAACAACTCAACCAATTCAGCAACCAAACACTTGAACAGCTCAATGCCGCCAAAACGGATATCGACGCGCTTAAAACAGAATTTTTTGCGTTAGATTTGCCAAAAGAAACAGCCAAAGCACTGCAAAATAAATTTAATGCCGCCATCACCGCTATTGCCACCAAACGCGATAGCGCGCGCAACCAAGCGGAAGAACAAAGTTGGACTGACCTGTTTAATGCACTGGATGCAGTGCGTGAATATGAACTTGCCGTCATCGCACAAGCCGCCAATGAAAGCCTTGCTGCACAAAAAGAAAAATTGGACGCGCTCATCGCCAATACCCCGCGCTGGCCTAGTGGTACGTTTAGCCTGTTACAACAGCGCGTAGCCAAAGCAGATGCAATCACCAGTGCCGCGCAAGCAAACAATACCGAACTGCTACGTACATTAACTATTCGTGCAGAAATTTTGGCAGGTCTGGAAAGTCCAGCAGAAGACAAACAAGTGCGTATGGCTTATCAGGTTAAACAAATGCAGGAGGCCTTTGGCCAACGCGACAGCAGCTTTGAGCCATTGATACTGGAGTGGATTGCGCTGGGTGGGGTGGCAACTGGCGTTTACACATCGCTGTTGGAACGCTTTAATCACAGCAGAGCACGCGGTGTAAAAAACTAAACCAGATCAATAAAAAAATATTCAAAGCGAGTCGGCTAACACCTGACTCGCTTTTTTATGGTCATTAATATTTGGGGAATCGAATAAATTTCGATAAAAAAGCAGTCACTGAAACCAGTGACTGCAAAATAAGGGAGAGGTCAAACAACATACAAAGGAGAGCTATTACAATGAACAATGCGAAAGAAGTTCAATATAAATAGTTCAACCACAACATTAAGGTTTAAAAAACTGGCGGAAAAAATCCGCCAGAAATAAGGTCAAACACAACCCCTGTCCACTGCCCTGTCGATAGCGCAGTAAACATTGAGGTAATCCTACCCCTTGCATACTAGTGGGTCAAGCTTTTTGTCATAATGACTTTATGCTAATAAAAACAATTCAACCTATAGATACTTTTTTACTGATAAGTAATCCAAGCAGATAATTGACGCCTAAATCCTGTTGCTGCCCCCTCGAATCACGCCCACACGGATATGGCATAGCGGCGCGTAACAAGGCACAATCCATCTTTGCTACCCAGCGCCACCAGAAGTTGGCAGTTTGATTTTTCCAGAGGAGATACAGAGTGGCTAAACAGCCTTTGATTAGCATGCGCCCAGAATCCAAAGGCCTGTCTTATGACCGCCCGGCGGCCAGCCAGATATTTGGCTTTATCCGCGATGCAATTATCAGCATGGAACTTCTACCCGGCCAGATGATTTCCGAAACCGCTCTCGCCCAGCAGTTTGGCGTTAGCCGTACCCCGGTACGGGAAGCTTTAATCCAACTTTCTAATATAGGTTTTGTTGAAGTGTTGCCCCAGCGCGGAACCTATGTGTCTAAGTTCAGTATTGAAAAAATTCTAGAGGCTCGTTTTATTCGCGAAGCACTAGAGGTTGCTGTAGTCACGCAGATTGCCACCAATCCAGACGCAGCCATCCGCTTGGAAGCGGTGAATACCTGTGAAAAAATCATCGCCGACCAAAAAGCGGCAGCAGCAGATGATGATGCGCTCGCCTTTCAAAAACTCGATGACAACTTTCACCACGCGCTGGCAAACTTTACTCAATATCCGCGTGTTGCATCGTTTATCGAGGCAGAGAAAGCCCATATGGATCGCGTGCGCAATCTCAGTTTGCATGTGAGCGGTCAATATAAACGAGTCCTCAGTCAGCATGCAGCGATTATTAAGGCAATCAAAGCTGGCGCTGCAGATAAATCAGCTGCGGCTATGAGCGTCCACTTAAAAGACGTTTACAATATTTTGGAATTAATTCCGCAGGAACATCCTGAATATTTTATTTAGGCAACATCCACCACCCCATTGCACTTAAGCGGCGCCACAGCTGGCAGCTCTTAAGTGCAATAATCCGGTGAATGAACGACAAGGCGCATTTTTCCAAACACTGGCTATACTCCAAGGCATGCTGATCATTACAACGAATCAATCATGCCTTATTGTTTTCATGCGACATTACACCTAACGGATCTGTTTGATGTGCCGGCCTGAGTTTTTTCGCTTGCGTATCAAAATCCTATCGAGTCTGCTGGCGTTTATTTTCTCGCTTCTGGCGTCCGCCCAGCTGGATTCACATAAAATGCAGCAGGTCATGCAAAACCGTTACGGCAGCGACGGCAGCGCCTTACTGGGCGCATGGAGCCGCATGCTCGATAAAGCTAACAATTCACCGGCAGAAGAAAAGCTATTTGAGGTAAACCAATTTTTTAATCGAAATGTGCGCTATACCGAGGACAAAGTTCTGTGGAAGAAAAGCGATTATTGGGCCACACCGGTAGAGATTATGGGTGTGCGCGCAGGTGATTGCGAAGATTACACTATCGCAAAATATTTCAGCTTGCTGCAATTAGGTATTGCAACGCAACAATTGCGCCTGATTTATGTAAAAGCGCAAATCGGTGGCCCGCAGAGTAAATTATTTCAAGCGCATATGGTACTGGGGTATTACCCCACGCCCGATGCCATTCCCTTGATTCTTGACAGTTTGATCAACACCATTGAGCCCGCCAATAAACGCCCCGATTTGCATCCGGTATTCAGCTTCAACAGCGAAGGCCTCTGGGTGGGCAACCAATCGACACCAGCTGATCCAACTGCTCGCCTATCGCGCTGGCGCGATTTGCTCGCGCGAGCAAAAGCAGAAGGATTTTAATAATGGATACCATGGTGCTCTACCCTAAAATCACCAAAGACGATGAATACTAAAAGGCAACCAGCATGTCATTAATTAAACAATTGTGGATTGGTATTATTGTGCTCTTACTTATGGTGCTGAGCGGTAATTTTGTCATCAGCACACTGACTGCAAAAACCTATCTGCAAGAGCAACTACGCTTAAAAAATATCGACAATGCCAATTCGCTTGCGCTATCCATATCGCAAATGCCCGAGAAGGATCCCATCACGCTGGAGCTGCTCATTACTGCGCAATTTGATGCAGGCCATTACGAATATATTATATTTCAGGACGCCCACCAAAAACCCATTGTTGCGCGCAGCTTTGAAGAAAATGCTGCTGCCGTTACTGTTGTGCCGCAATGGTTTTCCAAATACGTAAAATTTAATGTGGCCCCCGGCATTGCGCAGGTACAAGATGGCTGGCAACAAGCGGGAACACTGCTTGTAAAAAGTCACTCGCGCTACGCTGTAGAGGCGCTCTGGCATAACACCCGCGATTTATTAGACTGGTTTATTGTGGCTACACTGCTGAGCGGCTTGATTGGCAGTTTTATTTTGAAATATATTTCGCGCCCTTTGGATTTGGTCGCCCATCAAGCTGAAGCCATAGGTGAGCGCCGTTTTATCACCTCGGAAGAGCCAAAAACCAAAGAGTTTCAGCGTTTGGTGCGCGCGATGAATACTCTCTCGCTGGGCGTTAAACAAATGCTGGATAAAGAAGCGCGCCAACTTGAAGTACTGCGCCGCGAATCGCAAACAGACGCGATCACCGGGCTTGCCAATCGCACCCATTTTTTAAACTTGCTCGACACCCAATTAACCCGCGAAGACGCACAGTCGTCAGGCATTTTAGTAATGGCTCGGGTAATGAATCTGAATGAACTCAACAATCAATTAGGGCATCAACAAGTCGACCAGATATTGCGCACCCTCGCCGATGTATTCAAGGACATACAAGGGAACTATTCCCACAGCTACGCAGGCCGTTTAAACGGCAGCGATTTTGCGTTGCTCACACCAACCGATAAACCTATCGATATTTTCAGTGCAGATTTATCGCAAAAATTAAACTTTCAATTGATTGCCAACGGCTTCGATAAAATCGCCCTGCCTCTGGCATTGTGCAGCTTCAATAGCAACGATCATCGCAATGCACTTTTACACAAGCTGGATGGGGCGCTCGCCCAAGCAGAATTAAAAGGTAACCGTGCCGTTGTAATACTGGAAAACAATCAACCGGATTTTGTACAACTCAACTTAAGCGAATGGCGCGCTGCCATTACCGCTTCATTAACCGCGCAAACTATTGCGCTAGCTAAATTCCCCGTGCGCAACACCAATGGTGATTTAATTCACCATGAAACCGCTGCGCGCATGAAATTAGATAAAGACTTCAAGTCCGCCGGTTATTTCATGCATTGGGCTGTACGTTTAGGATTAATGCCGGATGTGGATTTGGCCATAATAAAGTTAGCCTTGTTACAACTTGGCCATACAAATGAACCCCTGGCGATTAATATTTCAGCTGCGTCATTATGCAGCGCCAATTTTCGCGAACAGCTAATTGCCCTGTTGCGCAATGAGCCAGAGCACACGAAAAACTTGTGGCTAGAATTTCCTGAAATTTGCATGCTGCGCCATCTGGAAGAGTTGCGCGCATTTTCTACACGGCTGCGCAGCTTAGGTTGCCGTATTGGCTTGGAACATGTTGGTTTGGAATTCACTCAATTTGGTGATTTGCAGGCAATGGGGCTGAGCTATTTAAAAATAGACAGCGCCATTACGCGCGATATTGACAGCAACACGAGCAGCCAAACATTTGTGCAAAGCCTCTGCACACTGGGTCATTCATTAGGCATTGTGATGATTGCCGAGGGTGTAATCAGCGATGCTGAACAACAATCCTTGAGTAAAATAGGACTCGATGGGTTTACCGGCTCGCACATTATCTGATGCTAAAAACTT
>CAXAVL010000116.1:0-13278 GCA_963971905.1 uncultured Cellvibrio sp. | reverse complement strand
TTCTTGGTCACCAACTTTGAATTTGTCGCCTGCTTTCATGCCCGCCGCTTTGGCACGCTTGGCTTTAGCAACTACATCTTGCGTACCGTTGTACCAACCATCAGCCGGGTTAACCCATACACGTAAACGCACCGCAGTCATGCCCTGCTCTTTCATAATCGCCAAAATATCTTTCTTAACGCCGCTGCGGTTATAGAAGCTTAGGCCATTGGCTTCAATTTCCGACATCCAACTTACGTCAGCCCCTTTTAAAGGTGCAGCAAAACAGGAGGCGACGGGAAAAGTTAATACTGTAGCAATGCAGGCAGATAACGCCCATTTCGTTAGTTTCATGATATTCACCATTATTGTTATTAAGTGTTTTCTCAACTATCCCGCTCAGACTTGCGGAGATAGCCCCATGCAAGATAACTGCATCTCAAATATTATTTATATTATAAATAATAATTTTATGCAAGAACCCTTTAGGCGGTGGCAATAAAGGGTTACAACTAGGGAGGAGGTAAACGCCTTACAAAAGTGGAATTTCAGCCTGTGAAGTTGAGCGGGAATTGGGTTTAGGTGGGTTATCGCCGCTACGATAGGTAAATACCATGGAAAATTTGGTCATATCGGTAATGTTGCGCCCAGCGGCATGGAATAAGTTGCTGTGAAATAACAATAGATCGCCCTGCTTCAACGGCACCGCAGTGGTTTGGTCGAGCAAGGTTTTGTTGGAGTCAAGGTCAGTGCGCAAAAACTGGCATGCATCCAGCTGGTCCGTGGTAATCGCCCAATGATGGGAGCCCGGCAACACCAGTAAACAACCGTTCTCCCGTTGCTCATCGCCCAAAGCTAACCAGGCAGAGACTAAATCGGCGCGCGCGAAATTCCAGTAACGACTGTCGCGATGCCAGCCGGTCACACTCGAATAAGCGGGCTGTTTGGTCATAATGCAGTTGTGATGTGCCTGCGACAAAAACACATCTGCACCAAGTAACTGATGCAGAATTCCCTTTAGGGGATCAGTCGTAGCCCAATCCAACAACATAGGATGACGCTGCGATGCCATCAACAAGCGCCGCGCTGTTGCACCGCCCTCAGCGGTACGCGATCGCGGTGCGCCGGGGTATTGGGTATCCGCCTCAAATTCAATCGGCATGGCTTGCCGTTGCAGTTCACTTTTTGCCAAAGTCACAACACTTTCACAAAATGATCCATCAGAGAAACCAGACAGCACAAGGTAACCCTGTTCTTTGAACTCGCGTATTTGTTCAGATTTAAGCATCGCAATCAATAACTCAAGAATATAACCACCAAATATGCCCTTACAGCGCGGGCGGATTATATAGCAGAGCAAGTTAACTACCTATTAATACTCGGTGCACTTTATACGCTAGACGCCGCTGAGACTTGCAAGGTAAACAAGCGAAGTGCTATGGTCTTGCCATGAATACTTGCTTACCCACTTCTTACTCCATCACCTCAGTTTGCGCGCCGGAATGCAATTCCATCCGCGCCTTTGTCGTTTTTGGCGGTTAAGCTTTTTATCGCTTAATCGCCCTACCATCAAAACCTTTTAATACTCATTACTTCCTTATTATTTCACTTAGGATTGGCCACATCGCCGACCTCACTTTATTTTTTGGAGCAAGCCGTGCGCGCAAAAAAAGAAACCTTACCCATCATTTCAAAAACCGATTATTTACAACTCATCAAACTGATTGAGCAGCATGACACACCCGCAGCCGAAGCCTTAGATATTGAATTGGGTCGTGCGGAAATAGCACCAAGCGCAGACGTACCGAGCGATGCAGTAACAATGGGGTCGACCGCTACGTTTACTGACCTGGATTCAGATGAAGAAAAAACCATTACGCTGGTTTATCCAAACGAAGCGGATGTAGCACAAATGAAAATATCTATTTTATCGCCCGTTGGCAGCGCATTAGTCGGCTTGCGCATTGGCGGCGAAATTGATTGGCCGGTGCCACTAGGGAAAGTTCGTCGTCTGAAAGTGATTGCAGTGCAGCAACCATAGGCTCAAAAAAAATCTCAAGCGCAAGAATAATGCAAGGCATGATAGTTATTTTCAGCTCATTTATTCGGTGACGAAAAATACTTTCATTTTATTAAACATTCCTTTGCGTCCACTCAAACTCCATCTGCCGTGCGGTAGCTTCAGCCAACGGCATTCCGGCAATACGCGAAACTAAATGTAAACTCATATCGATGCCCGCTGAAATTCCTGCTGATGTTACCACTGTGCCTTCATCAACCCAGCGCACATTATTCAATACATTGAGTGAGGGAAATGCTTGTTGGAGGTCGGCAATATCTTCCCAATGAGTGGTTACTTTTTGCGAGGTGATCACAGCAGATTTTGCCAACAAAAAAGCTCCTGTACAGACAGAGGCGGTAATTTTTGCTGTGGCTGCCGTGTGTTTAATCCAATCGATGACCGATAATTTTTCCATTTCAGCATTCACAACACCACCTGGGATAATTAAAACATCGATTGCAGGGTGCTGAGCAAAGGTAAATTCAGGTACAAACTTTAGCCCTGCCCTTGCTGCAACTGGAGTCGTAGTTTCAGCAATTGAAAACACTGAAAACGCCTTCGGCGATTCAGAATGCAGGCGTGCAGCAACACGCGCAGCTGTGGTAAACACCTCATAGGGGCCAGCAAAATCCAACACTTCTACTTCGGAAAAAAGAAAAATACCTACATTAATAGTCATCACAATCTCCTTGAAAAAACTTTTGGGCAATAAAAAAACCGCCGCAGTTGCCTGGGCGGTTTTTTGATCTAACCCGGTGTTTACTGCGACCAGATTACAGACCTACGACGTTTTCAGCTTGGGGGCCTTTTTGTCCGGGCTTAACGTCGAACTCTACTTTTTGGCCTTCTGCCAGAGTTTTAAAACCTGCACCGCTGATAGCGCTGTAGTGAACGAATACATCTTGACCCGCTTCACTTGCAATAAAACCAAAACCTTTGGATTCGTTGAACCATTTAACGGTACCAGTACTTCTAGCCATAATAAACCTCGATGTTCTTTATCAATAAAAAATGAATACCCCAAGGTGGAGCTATGCTGGCGGATTCAGATGCTACTTATGAAGAACAAAACGTGGTGCTAATAGATGTACTGCTAGAACAACGAGGTGACTTACCATAAATATTGCTGCGAACAGACCAGCTGATTAAATATATTCCCAGCTTTTCTTGATGTAAAGGCTTTATTGTGGCGGTTTATCCATGTTTTCTAGGGATAAGCGATTGAATGTGCGGCAATTTGTCACTCCCACAAATGGCTACAGCCCGATAAGATGGGTTCATTCCACACGTCAAGCCCCCTCATCTTTCACTTAACCGGGTTGCCGGTTAATCTCCTTCGGGCTGGTTTGCCAGCCCTTTTTTATCCACACCACTCCGCTCCCATCTGCCAAGTTGCGCAAAATGCGACTTTAAGTACCGCCTGTGTACACCATTGCCGGTTCAGTTGCGTTTAGAATGCACTCGGGCAGACTGACCCCGCCAATAACAGGTAAAGGAAGCAATCCATGCAACAGGTTCATAAGGTCATTGGGGCAATCCCCTTTTTTATCGCGGTATTTCTTAATGCATTTGTCGATCTCGGTCATAAGATCGTGGTGCAAAACACCGTATTTAAACTTTACGATGGCAACGAGCAAATTTTTCTCACCGCGATAGTCAATGCGATGATGCTACTGCCGTTTATCCTCCTGCTTAGCCCCGCTGGCTTTTTATCCGATGTGATGCGCAAAACCCGCGTGATGCGCGCCATGGCTTGGTTTGCTCTAGCGCTGACTTTGTTAATTACCGCCTTCTATTATCTCGGCTGGTTTTGGGCTGCCTTTGGCATGACGCTTTTACTCGCTGCACAAGCTGCGATTTATTCACCCGCCAAGTTTGGCTACATCAAAGAATTATTCGGCAAAGAGCACCTTGCACAGGCAAATGGCGCAGTGGGTGCGCTGTCGATGATCGCAATTCTGGCTGGTATTGCAGTGTTTTCCATTTTCTTTGAAATGTTTTATCCCGCAGGCGCCAGTACAGAGAAGCAAGTTATTCAAGCCATTGCCCCACTCGGCTGGTTATTGGTGCTCAGCGCCATTATCGAAGTGGTAATGATTCATCGCCTGCCGGAACAAACCGCGCCGCAAACTGCTGCCCGTTTTTCCACCAAAGCTTATTTAACCGGAAAATTATTTGCCGAGGATATGGCGCCGGTTATGCGCCGCCGCGTGATTCGTTTATCGGTTGTCGGCCTCGCCATTTTTTGGGGTGTTGGCCAAGTGATGCTCGCTGCTTTCCCCGCGTTTATTAAAGAAGAATTACACATGGACAACGCGATGATTGTGCAAGGCATTCTTGCCTGTAGCGGCATTGGTATCGCACTGGGTTCAATTATCGCTGGGCGTTTTTCCCGCAATTATATTGAAACCGGGCTGCTGCCCTTAGGTGCATTGGGCTTTGCATTAGGATTGTTGTGTTTACCGCACCTGCATTCCTACAGCGCTTTTGTGATTGCATTTTTATTTATCGGTTTCAGTGGCGGTGTCTTTACCGTTCCGCTCAATGCATTAATTCAGTTCCACGCGGGCGAACATGAATTAGGCCGCACCCTCGCTGCCAATAACTGGGTACAAAATGTGGTGATGCTGGTTTTTCTCGGCGTGACCGTTGGATTTTCCTATGTTGGATTTAGCAGTAAAACCCTGCTGGAAATGATTGCCGTTATTACCCTGATTGGTTGTTGCTACACCATTTATGAGCTGCCACAAAGTATGGTGCGCTTTGCTTTCTCCCGTATTGTTTCGCAACGCTACCGCGTGTTGGTGCAAGGCATGAAAAACATTCCAGCCAAAGGCGGCGTATTACTGTTGGGCAATCACGTAAACTGGATTGACTGGGCGGTGTTACAGCTAGCCAGCCCGCGCCCAGTGCGCTTTGTGATGCTGCGAGCAATTTACCAGCGCTGGTATTTGAAATGGTTTTTCGATTTGTTTGGCTGTATTCCAATCGAGTCCGGTGCGCAGAGCCGCAATGCGTTAGATACAGTTGCCGAGAGTTTAAATATGGGTGAAGTCGTTTGTTTATTTCCCGAAGGCGCTATTAGTCGCACCGGTCACCTGGGTGAATTTCGCCGAGGTTACGAGCGCGCCTGTGAAAAGCAAACGACGATGTGGTGATTGTGCCTTTCTATTTACGCGGTTTGTGGGGCAGCCAATTTTCCCGTTCATCGGCCCATTTGAAAAATAAAAACCGCCCGCTATTGAAGCGCGATTTGATCGTCGCATTTGGAAAATCCTTGTCCAAAGAAACCAAAGCCGATGTACTCAAACGTCGCGTATTGGATTTATCCATTCACTCCTGGCAAGAATATGTAGACGGTTTGGATACCATTGGCCGCTGCTGGATTGACGCTGCTAAAAAAATGGGCAACCAACTTGCAATAATCGACACCATGGGCACCGAGCTGAGCGCGCACCCCGCATTGGCAGGCGCCAGCGCAATCGCCAGCCGCATTGCAAAATTGCCCGACCAAAATAT
The DNA here is from genome assembly GCA_963971905.1 of uncultured Cellvibrio sp. Classification (GTDB taxonomy): domain Bacteria; phylum Pseudomonadota; class Gammaproteobacteria; order Pseudomonadales; family Cellvibrionaceae; genus Cellvibrio. Next base: position 7,718 of record CAXAVL010000116.1, on the reverse strand, counting down.
CGGAGTACTGCTACCAACTAGCGCAGCGGGTGTACTCACCAACCTCGCAGTTGTGCTAACCGGCAAAACTCTGATCAATTTAAATTACACCGCCAGCCAAAGCGCGTTTGCATCGGCACTGGCGCAGGCAAATATCAACACCGTATTTACCTCGGCGCGCTTTTTGAAAAAACTGGAAGATAAAGGCATTCCCGCAAACAGTTTATTGCAAGGCGTTAATGTAATTGCCATGGAAGATTTTGCCGGCAGCATTTCTACCACCGAAAAAATTGCACGCCTGCTATTAATTAAAATTCTGCCCGCATTTGCATTAAAAGCTCTTTGGGCACGCAAACAAAATGCAGATGACATAGCCGTGATTTTATTCTCCAGCGGCAGCGAAGGAATTCCTAAAGGGGTGCAGATCAGCCACAAAAATATTATCGCCAATGTTAAACAAATTACCGATGTATTAAATGTGGAAGAAAAAGATGTGGTAATGGCCAACCTGCCGCTATTCCATGCATTTGGTTTAACGGTAACGCAATTTATGCCGCTACTGGAAGCTGTACCCATGGTGTGCCACGCCGACCCAACCGATGCGTTAGGCAGTGCGAAAGCCATAGCGCAAAACCGCGTAACGGTTTTATTCGGCACGTCTACCTTTCTGCGTTTGTATTGCCGCAACCACAAAATTCATCCATTGATGTTAGAGAGTTTGCGGCTTGTTGTTGCTGGCGCAGAAAAATTGCAAGAGGAAGTACGCACGGCCTTTAATCTGAAATTTAATTTGCCGATTTACGAAGGTTATGGTGCGACTGAAACCACACCGGTCGCCAGCGTCAATCTGCCGGATAAAATTGATACTCAATACTGGCAGGTGCAAGCGGGTAATCGCCCCGGCTCAGTGGGTATGCCCCTGCCCGGCTCCAGCTGCATGATTGTTGACCCTGTGACATTTCAAGAACTGCCCACCGGTGAAGCAGGCATGATTTTAATTGGCGGTGCGCAAGTGATGGTGGGCTACTTAAATAATCCGGAAAAAACGGCCAGCGCCATAAAAGAAATACAGGATATGCGCTGGTATGTGACTGGTGATAAGGGTGTAATTGATCAGGATGGTTTCCTATTCATTCAGGATCGCTATTCGCGTTTTGCCAAAATTGGCGGCGAGATGGTGAGTTTAACGCTGGTGGAAAGCGCCTTGAAAAAAGCGATCAACAACGATGCGATCGATGTCATTGTAGTGGCCATCGAGGATGCGAAAAAAGGCGAACGCCTAATCGCCATCACCAATGCCGACGTGGCAAAAGATGAAATTCGCAGCGAGGTGTTAAAACAGGGCTTAAACGCACTCGCTATTCCAAGCGACTGGATGCAGGTAGAAGCCATGCCGCTGCTTGGCTCAGGTAAAACGGATTTTAGTTTGGCGAAAGCCATGGCGAAGGAGTGGAGTCAAACAGAGAACGTGTCATCACTCGCTTTATCTGACTAATCTTTCATCAAGGGTGTGCACACAGCCACTGAGCATACCCTTGATGTAAATCAACTATTTACCCCTCATGGCAAAGCTGCAACAATCGCCTAATCTACCTATCCCCGCCCAATCCACTTGAGGGATAAGGGTCCCTTGAGGTTTCTGTGTTATGACCATGAATCACACAATTGTAAAATCCCAGGATTCCAACTGCCCGCACGATAAAAAAGTAAGCTGCGGCAACTGTCGATTGAATACAATCTGTTTGCCTATTAGCCTGCATATTGATGATATAGATCGGCTCAACAGCATTATTCAGCGCGGTAAACCTCTACAAAAAGGCGATTATCTGTATCGCGCTAATGATCTCTTTGATTCGGTTTATGCAATCCGCTCTGGCGCTGTTAAGGCTATTACCATTAACGATAACGGCGTAGAACAAGTCACTGGATTCTATTTGCCAGGTGAAATTGTGGGTATGGATGGCATTGGCGACAATCGTTATACCAATTCCGTTATTGCGCTCGAAACAGCATCCGTGTGCGAAATCCCGTTTAATCGTATGGAAGAATTAAGCTTGCAGATTCCTAATCTACAGCGGCATTTTTTTCAATTAATGAGCCGCGAAATCACTCAGGATCAACAGATCATTACGCTGCTCAGCAAAAGTAGCGCAGAAGAGCGAATTGCCGCATTACTCTTAAGCATCTCTAGCCGCAATAGCCGTCGTCAATTATCCGCCAATGCGTTTCGCTTACCCATGTCGCGCACCGACATTGGCAATTATTTAGGTCTGACCATAGAAACCGTCAGCCGCATTTTCACTCGCCTGCAAAAACAAGATGTGATTGCAGTAGATAAAAAAGAAATTGTAATTAATGACATGGATAAGCTGCGCAGTATCGCCAATGGCGAATCTGGCAACTAAAACAGAACAAAAAAACTATTCACGAGCACCCCTAATGACCAACCAAAACCGATTAGAAAAAACTCTCGCCGCATTTGATGCCGCCAATTTACAGGACCCCAATACCGAGATTGTCGATGGTAAAGCCGTTGCCAAAGAATGGATTTATGCACAGCGCATGAGTGCGCAATTGCATCGTTTTTGTGAGGCGCCATCGGAAGCACTGCAACTCGCCGCGCGCAGCCAGCATATCTGTCGCTGGAAAAGTCCGCGCAGTGATTACCCGATGGATCGCAGTGGCTATAAAAAATGGCGCTTGGATTTGGCGCAGCTGCACGGAGAAATCGCCGGTGAAATCATGGCCCAGGAAGGTTACGACACAAGCATGATTGAGCGCGTGAAAGATTTACTGCTGAAACGCAGCCTAAAACGAGACAATGAAGTGCAAGCACTGGAGGATGTTATCTGCTTGGTATTTATTGAATTTTATTTGGAAGACTTTGCCAGTAAACATGACGAAGAAAAACTTATCGATATCATTCGCAAAACCTGGAACAAAATGTCTGACAAAGGCCACACAGCCGCATTAAAACTGCCCCTGTCCGATGCTATGCTTGCGTTGGTTGGGAAAGCGCTGGCTGCAGCCTGAGCACACTGATTAGCGCCCCCACTTAATATAGATAAAAAGGAAAACCTCATGTATTTAGCACTTAAACACCTTCACCTCACTTTTGTAGCCTTATCACTACTGGCGTTTGTTGTGCGCGGATTCTGGCTATTTATGAACTCCAACATGCTCAGCAAAAAGTGGGTAAAAATACTTCCACACGTCATCAGTACAATTCTATTGGTTAGCGGGATAGTGTTAGCAGTGCACCTGAGTATGTCGCCCGGCAGCCAGCCGTGGTTGATAGCCAAAATTGTCGGCTTGGTTGTTTATATCGGCCTTGGTATAGCGGCATTTAAAGTGCCGAATCCCAGTGCACGCAAAGCGCTCTGGATCAGCGCGCTAATTGTATTTGGTTATATTGTTAGCGTGGCTATCAGCAAAAACCCAATGGGCTTTTTTAGCTAGACATAATATTAATTCTTATGATGTAGGGCAGCCGAGAGCTGCCTTCTTATTATCTGCCGCGTTCCTAATTCCTCCAATGCCCCCTTACCACTACCCTATTTCCTGTTGGGCAATTAAATCGATTCATGTTTGCATTTTCGCAGTGACCCCCTAGTCTTAATACTAATGGCTATATCCAAGCTCGATATTATTTACAATACTTGACGTATCTTTAAAAGTGATTTATATCACAGTCCAGTTGTTCAGCTTTCATATAACTTTAATAATCGGTGAGCCCCTATGAAAAAAATCCTCTTGATCATTGCCCTGCTATCGCTATCCCAAGTCAGCTTCAGTTGCGATGAAGCCTGTAAGCGTACCAAGGCAGAAACAGCCAATAATGTGAAGTTTGCCAGTTACTTAAATGCCAAATATTGCAAATCGACTGGTCTGGATTTTTTAATGCAAGGGCGCAGAAGCCTGCAGAGTTATCGCGACAAACAACTGCCTACCGCACACCGTGGCGGCGCCAAGAACATCCGTAACTTCATTTCGCAGCGTAAAGATTGGCTGCAAGAGTGCGATAATTATTTAGAGTTAACAGAACAAGGCCGCATTTTCCGCGACAAAGAGACTACCGAGAAAATAATAGCTGCAATGACCGGAACAGCCGAGGAGCTGCACAAAATCATGCGCCGCCCGAAATCTGAAATTGAAAGTCTGGAAATGGTTATCGCACCTGCGGCGGCCAAATTTGATGAACTTTTCAAGCTGATTGATGCACACTATCTCGAATTACAAAGACGTGGATTACTCTAAGAACAGCTTGGTTAGTAACAACGAGAATTCACAAGACTTAACAAGCATAAAAAAACCGGCTGATTACGCCGGTTTTTTTATGCTGCCTCTGCTTCTTGCAACAGGTCAGGAATTCTTTTTCAGTGAAAGCACTGATCGCTGGGGCTTATCTGGCCGATCCGCGAAACGTTTTGCCAGTTCTTCGCGGGCTTTAATCGCTTCTGATTTTGCATCCTGCACCGGGCTGGATTGCCAGGATTTAAGCGCACTTCCACCTGACTTGGCTAAAAATTCCAACCCTGAACGCAATAAGCGCGCCTGATCGACAAAGCTCATCCCTTCTGGAAACTTGCCGGGATACACTTCGGAAGGATCTTTTGGATTACCTTCAATACGAATAGTAAACCCAGTGGCATGAGTTGCCGTGCCTGCAGCCATATCAGCTGTCCAATCGTCAAAATTCATAGCTACCACAGATATTTATTAACGGAAACAGCATTAAAGCATAAAGTAAATGTGTGACAAAATAGCTAAATACTATTTGTCACCGATTAGATCTATCACCACCTGCAGCCAACGACAACCGACGCTGCTCTTCACGATGCTCAAGCTTTTGCGCACGACGCAATTGACGCTCAGGCGGCAATACACCAATGTGCGCTTGATTGCGTTGCTTGGCTAATTCGATTTGTTTTTGTCGCTCGGCAAAACGAGTGGTTTGTTCGGGGGTCAGCTTATCGAAGCAGCGTGGGCAGCAAACACCTAGCATATAGTGTTCTGACTTTTTATCATCTTCAGTAATGGGGTAGCGGCAACCGTGGCATTGATCGTAAATACCCTTTTCTAATTTGTGATTGACCGCTACACGGTTATCAAACACAAAACATTCACCGCGCCACAAGCTCTCTTCTTCCGGCACTTCTTCCAAATATTTCAGGATCCCACCTTCAAGGTGATATACCTCTTGAAATCCCTGCTCTTTTAAGTAGGCCGTGGATTTTTCACAGCGAATACCGCCGGTGCAGAACATGGCCACTTTTTTGTGTTTGGCAGGATCAAGGTTTTCTGCAACGTAAGCTGGAAACTCACGGAAGGTTTCGGTTTTAGGATCAATAGCGCGTTCAAAAGTGCCTATTTCATATTCGTAGGAGTTGCGTGTATCCACAACTAGCACATCGGGATCACTGATCAGTGCATTCCAATCCTGAGGCTTAACATAGGTGCCCACTATCTGCTGTGGATCTATGCCATTGACACCCATAGTGACGATTTCTTTTTTGAGTTTGACCTTCATCCGATAAAAAGGCTGCTCATCGTAGAACGATTCTTTGTAACTTAAATTATCAAAGCGGCCGTCAGCATCCAAAAAGGCAACCAGACGATCAATTCCCTCGCGCGAACCAGAAACGGTACCGTTAATGCCCTCTTCCGCTAACAGTAAGGTTCCCTTGATACCCAATTGATCACACAGATCTTTCAGGCGCGGAACCAGAATTTCGTAATCAGGTAATTTAACGAATTTATACAGGGCGGCGACGACAATTTGGCTCATAAACATCACTTAACGGGTTAACAGTAATCAGATTTAGGTATTCAAAGGCAGCAAGATGGCGCAGGGCGCGCATTATAGGCGTTTAGTTTTTGCACAACCAGCATTTATTATTGGTCGTGTTTACTCCCACCCAGACACTGGGGAGATTCCGGACCCTGATTGCTCGCCAGCCACTCCTCTGGACTAAAAGTGTGCAACGCCAGTGCATGAACACCGGACTGCAGCTCCTCGGCCAAACAGGCGTAGATCGCTTGGTGGCGCTGCACTTGCCGCTTTCCAGCAAATGCGGCAGACGCCAATACCACCTTAAAATGAGTTTCAGAGCCAGGTGGCACCGAATGCATATAGCTCTCATTAACAACGTCCAGATGTACCGGCTGGAAGTTGGCACTCAGCTTGGTACAGATTCGACTCTCAACAGGATTCATAGCTTCAACCTTTGCGCAGGCACCAACAGCATCACAGAGGGATAGACATTTACTATCCAACTAGACCTGTTTATGCAAAAAAACTTGCCGCATTTAGCGACAAAGATCTACACTGTGTTGACTTGGCGCAACCAGTGAACAGTTAAATTCAAGGTTATAACGATAATCAGCCCGAAAGAAGAAGTATTGACTATGAATGAGCACAAGTTTTTTTTCGACCGCCGCAAAGGCAATGATCGCCGACTAGATCGCGACCCGTGCAAGAACATGCCGCTAGATCTCTATCATCGTAAACGCCGAAAATCCACCGACCGGCGAACAGAAGAGCGCAGTGTAGTAGATGACTATCTGGCGTTTTTAAGTGATGCAGATGCCGCAGGCAAAACGCAGCATTGATTTATATAGACAGGAACGCCGCTTACTGCGCCCTGAAAAAATGAAATAGAGACATCGGGGCGCCGCGGCTAGCAGCGCCTCGAATGGGAGAAGAGAACTAGGCGAAGGCTCCTGCACTAGCCTTGGCGCGGATCAACGTAGGCTCACAGCCCGTTTGCGCTTGATAATAGAGCTCAACAGCAGCAACCAATTGCGGAATAACTTCAGCTGGTGCCATAGCGACAACACAGCCACCAAAGCCACCACCGGTCATACGCGCCCCCGCATTGCCCTCACCGGCATCAACAAGAATATTCACCAATGTATCAATTGCCGAAACCGTAATATTAAAATCATCGCGCATGGACGCATGAGACTCTGCCATCACTTTAACCAACCCCGCCAGATTGCCTTCGGCAAGCGCGTTTGCCGCTGCCAGCGTGCGCTGATTTTCTGTAAGCACATGGCGCGCACGGCGAAAACTCAACTCGTCCAGCTGGCCTTCGGCTGCCAGTAATTGTTCCAACGCCACACCGCGCAAGGAAGTTTGGCCAAAATAAGCCGCCGCTTGTTCGCACTGCTGGCGACGCTGATTGTATTCACTTTCGACCAAGCCTCGCTTAACACCGCTATGTACTATGAGAATTTCCCAATCTGCTGGAACTGGCACTGCGCGAGCCGTGAGCTCCTGACAATCAATCAGCAATGCCGCATGCTCTTGGCCCCGTGCTGAAATCAACTGATCCATAATCCCGCAATTACAGCCAACAAAATTGTTTTCTGCAGCCTGCCCCATCAACGCCGCTTGGGTAGGTTCAACTGGCTCACCACTAAGCGCTGTCAGCGCGCGAATCAACGCCATTTCAAGCGATGCCGAACTACTTAAACCAGCGCCTGAATGCAGATCACCGGCGATGTATAAATCACCACCGGCAAGAGCAAAACCCTGAGTCCGCATTTCTTGCACTACACCGCGCACATAATTAGCCCATGAGGCATTGCTGTCATGAACCTGATCCACATCAAGGTCAACAGTGACTAACTCATTATCAAAATTGTACGCGACTAATCGCAGGCTGCGGTCATCGCGCGGTGCAAACGCAATATAGGTGTGATAATTGATTGCCGCGGGCAAGACAAAACCGCCA
>CAXAVL010000115.1:0-13418 GCA_963971905.1 uncultured Cellvibrio sp. | reverse complement strand
TAGTAGTCGCGCCAGCAGTGTTATCTGCCGGAGTTACGGATACACCCGTTAACGTGCCCGCCAGAGCGGCCTGTGCAGTTAAGAACAAACCTGCAAGCACCGGCACTTTAGCTAAAAGCTTCAAAGGGGATGACGCCATAAAAATTACCCTGCGATAAATTAAAGAAATCGGTCGGGTTCGGCGATTGGACGTTCAGGCATTGAAATATGCGAAAAACGAAAAAATAGTTATAACCAAGCCGATTTATAAACCCGATTGCTAGCTAACAGCCTAGCAAGCAATCGCGAAATCGCTACATAGTGTGACGCAGTTATCTATATCGATTCTTTATGTTTAAAGAGAATTAATGGCAAAGCACTTATAAAAAAAGCCCCAGTGCAGAACACCGGGGCTTTTTGTTTGCTCTTGCGTTAAGACTTAGCGTGTCTGGCAGGGCACCTTGCCCAGACCCAACACGTAGTACTTGTCACCCGCGAGTGGTGAGTTGTAGGGGATCTGACCGTGTTTACCGGCGGTTGCGCTCACATAATCCACTAACTCCTGACCGGCGGCAAAACGCCAGTTGTTGATAGTAGCGCGTGAGACTGCGCTGTAATTATTGGCCAGATTGGCGACTGAACCATTGCTGGCTGTCAGCGCGGTCTGAGTGCTGGAGGTCAGGTTACAAGTTGCGCTGCCGAACCAGAGCAGGTTGCGATCATTGCGGAAGTTGCCGTCGCTAATATCCTTGAACAGGTTGCTGCTGATTTCAGCCAGCGATGCTTCCACTGAACTCTTTTCCTGATGCACTGCATTGACTACAAACACACTGTCTTCCATCCAGGCGCTGGCGCCCACCCGCAAGCTCAAAATCTGATTGCGATAATTCACAAACACATTGTTGAACATATGAGTGGTACCACGGCGTAGCAGCGGTACTCGGCGCAATGTATTACCCAACAGCATGTAGCTATCGTCGGTGGTGACAAAGGCGTTGTTGTGCATGGTGGTAGTGATTTGTGAATTAATGGTGCGGCTGTCGCTGGAACCGTGCAATACCGCGCGCTTCACATTCACTAAACGGTTGAATGACATGGTGATGTCATAGGCGCCGACTTTTACATCAAAGGCAGAATCACCGGTAGTATCGAAGGTGTTTTTGTGAATCCAGATATCATGTGATGCGCCGGTGGAGCGAATCATATCCGGGTCAACATAATGGTCTTCGGTGTGGCCTGCGCCCTGGAACTTCAAGTGCGTCAGGATCACACTTTCAGATGTTTGGGTTGGTGCACCGCTGCTGTCTTTGCCTATCGCAAAACCGCTGAACAGGAAGTAAGCCTCGCTGCCGCGACCATCGAGGGTTTTGTTAGAGCCAATCGCCGGGATACGGATGGGAATATCTTTGTGGTTCATGGCTTTGTTGAAGAACTCGGTGCGGCACGCCGCTTCGCCACTGATACCTTTGCTGCTGCACCAGGATCTGTAATCGTTGCATTGCGCTTCAGTGATGCCCATCAAAGATTGCACAGTGCTGTTGTTACAGTAGGTGCGATACATGCCAATTTCAGACGGCTGCGCGAATTGGATTTTGTCGAACACAATCCAGTTGTGCGCATTGTCGGTCAAGGCATTCAGCAATTGCTGCTCAACCGAAACACCACCGGTTTTGGTGATGATAGTGAGTTTGCTGTTGCCATTAGGGTCGAATCCACCCAGCGCTTTTTCACCATAACCCACTGGTTTGCCGAGGGTTTTGGACAGACAGGAGACGATTTCCTGATCGGTTTTGAGCGAGGTATCGCGCCAGTTAACCGAGGGGTTAGTCGCCAATTGGATACAGGCGGCGCTGATAGTGCCGTTATCCACAATCACTGACGATGAGCTGCTTGATTGGCTGGATGCAACACTGGAACTGCTTGGTGCAACTGACGCCTGACTGCTAGATGAGCCCACTACAACCGCGCCGCCGGTGACAGACAGCTGGTCGATATTGGGGCCGCCATCGCCGCTAGTCGATACAGCGCGAATTGCATTGCTGCCCGCATTCAGATAAGCGGTAAACGATTGCTCCGCCCAACTTGCCCAGGCACCTGTGCCATTAAAGGCCAAACCGGAATTCACTACCGTGCCGTTGACGCTGATCGACATAGGGCGGTTAGTGGTGGTGCCATTGGCAAAGCGGAATGTCAGGGTCGCATTACCTGCGCTAGCCTGATTCACGGTCCATTGCGCAGAGCTGCCAACCAGATTATCGAAGTTCACAAAACCGCTGCCGTTAAAACCGGTGTGGTTGGACTCTACTGCCGCTTGCGACAGGCTAGCGCTCTCCGCTTGGTACACCTGTGTTTGGCTCGCTGGTGTACTGGAGGCTGGCACACTGCCAGGCGCAGTCGATGATTTGCTACTGGCCGGTACTGAGGATGCGGGTTGGCTGGAAGTGGGAACAGAGGAGTTGCTCACGGCACCGATTTTACCCACGCCCACGTTTGCCATCACAATTGCTGGCACATCTTTGGCTGCATCCATTTGCACGCTGTAAGGCACTGACACAGAACAGGTCGATTGCAGCTGACCATTCACTACCGCAGGAATCACCAGCGCGCCATTACCCACAGTGCGGCTGTAATAGATTTCCGGTAACACAGTGTTGTCGTTGTTGGTTTGCCAGCAGCCGGGGGTTGATGAATCGTCCGAGGCAATCAGCGGATTATTCGTGTTGTAGAAGTAGTTGCTCTCTACCAACGCCTTGGCGTTCATGCGCGAGTTGATCCCATGGAACATGTAATCGATGGAATCGTTAGACCAATAGTTGTTGTACATATGTACCAGAGCATGGCGAATTAACGGCGTGCGCTGTTCAATGTTTTTGTACCAGTTGTGATGGAAAGTGATGTTGGTGTTTTTATTGTCGCTATCACTGGAGCCGATCAAGCCGGCGCGGCTGGAATCGTTAAACAGGTTGTAGGACACAGTCACGTTGGTCACCCCGGCTTTCATATCCAGCAGTGAGTCGTAACCGTCTTTTTCACCACCGGAGGCTTCCAGCCAATTGTGGTCGATCCATATGCGATCCACATTGGTTTCCATGCCGATCGCATCACCGCCGTTAGAGGTCGGTGAACCGCTCTTTTTCACATTCCGGATGTGCACGTTTTGAATGATGATATTGGACGCATCGCGCACATGAATGCCTATCTCATCAAACAGTGCGTTAGTGCCAACACCGATGATTGATACGTTGCTCATCTGCTTGATTTCAATCACATCGGACTGGGTATTACAGCCCTGCGAAGTGGTGTTGCCATGGTTAATCGTGCCGTTAACACGAATCACGATAGGTTCGCTCATGGTGCTACGACCGCAGAGCGCAGCGTTCAGCTGGGTACCGGTCGATACAGTCACTACACTGCCACCAGTACCGCCGGTCACATTGGCGTGAGCCGCAAAACCTTCCATCTTGGCCGGACGAATTGCGCCGTTGTATGACGATGGCGCGCTAGAAGTCGCCAGCGACGATGCCGGAGTACTTGAAGCAGGCGTACTGCTCGGTGCCACTGAAGAAGCTGGTTTACTGCTGGGCGCTACCGAGGAGGCTGGCGCGCTGGAAGAAGCGACAACCACGGTGCTGGTTACCGACAGCTCATCCAGATTCGGGCCGCCATCACTCGCAGTCGATACCGCGCGAATCACATTGTTGCCTGCATTCAGGTAGGCGGTCATGGTTTGATTCGCCCAAGTCGCCCAGGCGCCAGTGCCATTAAACGCCAAAGCTGAATTCACCACCGTGCCATTCACACTGATCGACATAGGGCGATTTGTAGTAGAGCCATTGGCGAAACGGAAGCTCAGGGTCGCATTGCCTGCGCTGGCTTGATTGACTGTCCACTGGATAGCACTGCCGACCAGATTATCGAAATTCACAAAACCACTGCCGTTGTAACCGGCGTGATTGGACTCCACTGCAGCTTGCGACAAACTACCGCTCTCCGCTTGGTACACCTGTGTTTGCACTATGGGAGCTGTACTAGACGCCGGTTTGCTTGAGGCGGGAGCACTGGATGGAGCGACGCTGGAGGCGCCAGTCGCGTTATAGACTTCAATCTCCGCCATCCGCAAGGGCGAGCTGCCACTGACGATCAGGTTCAGCTTTTTCATCGATACTGAACCCAGGTTCACCGTGCGCGCGGCGCCTATGCCGGTACCGGTGGCTAATACATCGCCCGTATCGTTATTCACTAGCTGCCAGCTGGTGACTTTGCTGCCAGACTCGCGCAACACCACTGTATTAAATGCCACCTCACTGCCCCATTTCACTGAGACACGCTGGTTGGAAGTGCCGCTAGCTTCGGTAAAAGTGGCGGTATCGGCATCGCGTACCAATTTGGTATCGCTAAAACCTGAGCCGTCGGCGCCCGCACTGGGGCCGGTCAGGGCAAGGTTGGAACCGAGGGTTTGTGCCTGCACCGCGCAGGCGAGCACACTGGTCGCTGCTGTCAAAGCCATATACTGGCCAATACGACAGGAAAGTTTCATAGATGTCATAGTTTTTACCTTGATCGTAGCTGTATCGTTGTTATTCGGATTTTTAAGCCACACGCACAGGCGCGACTACCCTCAGTTCTCCGCTGAAGGGGCTTTGACCGAAAACACCGATAGGCCTACCGCAAAAGGTAAAGGCAATGACTGCTGAATAAATTCGCAGCACTTATATTGTGGGTATTAAGTAACACTCTGGCGATGCTTAAAGCACTTTGGTTGACCGGGATTATTGTTGTTGGATTCCCGAGTAACCTATAGCTAAGCCCGAAGGCTGTGGTTTTAAAAGGCCTGTACAGTCTTTGTACACTTAAAGGACTTACATAGTGCGCCCACAGAAAAATCAGGTCAACCATAAAACAGGGGGTTTTCGCCATTTATTGTGATGGAAATTCCAAAATAACCAATGATTACGATTACATATTTCTGTACAGATTCATGTAACCGTTATATTTTTCTTTTTCTATACTCAGCAACAGCCAAAGTCGTCAGTCAGGGAAAACGTCACTTCACATTGCATTCAACTACGCTGATTTGATCTCCGCCCAGTAGAAACTATGCTAAAGAAGAGCTTTACGCTTAGCTTAATGACCACAATTAACAACCTATTGGGATAAGGCACTTAGGGTGCAACATATGGATTTTAATATTCCGCTATCCACTATCATTTTGGCCGAACTGACGCTGGTGCTCTCGGTACTTTTGGCGTTTGTCATTAGGCGCATGTTGCGTCAGAAAAAAATCATCGAGAAACTATTAGAGAGAATACAAGGCACCGAAGACTCTGGCGCTAAAGCTGGTGACACCTTCTATGACAAGAGTCGTACGCCTTCTCGCCAACCAGGTATCTCCGATTATTTTGCATTTGCACTAAATGATTCCCAGCAACGCTTTAAAAAATTTACCGGTAGCAGCCTGCTCGATCTCGATAAAAACCACCCGTTCAGTGGCAAAATTGCCGCCTTACGTCATCTGTATTTAAGTGCAGAACAAGAAGTATTTGCAGAGCGCGGCATTACGCACGCCGGCTGGGGCACCATAGAACGGACATTGGCTCCCATAGTGCAGTGGACCGATCAAAACGCCAGTCAACTGGAAAAAGCTATTAGCGATTTACAGCGACAATTGCGCAGCCGCGATGATGAAGTAAAACGCCATCAAGCCAAAAATGCGCATTTGCTAAAACGTCTGGAAAATCTGCGTAATGAACAACACAGCATGGAGCACCTTAACGCCAAAAACAGTAGCCTTATTGAACATCTCCAAGGGGCGCTGGAAAAATTAAAAAAAGCTCCTGCTACCAGCAATGAGCCTAACAAGCCAACATTTTCGCTGCCGCTTAATGATCGCTACATTGAACAATTTGGTGAAGCCAATTCGGTAGAAAGCCACAATCTGCGCGCACTGCTCCACGAAATCAAAAATACGCAATCCACATTTAGCCCCGCGCAACAAAAACGTATAGAAAGCCAGGTTCACTTATTGGAAGTGGAATTATTAAAATCGGATCGCCACGTCAATGATTTAAAGCAACAGCTTAAAGAAGCAAAATTGCAAATTACCAACTACGGCTTAATGCGTATGAACAATGCGCCCGCAGGCGAGATTAATTCTTTATATGATAACTTGATGCAAAAAATTGCACCGGAAAATCAAGAGGATCCTGACACTATTATTGCCGAAATTAAACACCTGCAAGCAAGTAACAAGCTTCAACACAACACAGTTAATAGCCTTGAAAATGAAATTTCAATTATAAAAGGCTCACTCAGTAGCGAAAACTCTGACGCAGTTAATCAAGAAAAAGAAAAAGAAATACAGCGGCTGGAACGGCTCGTTAAAGAGTGCCAAGGCTGCATAGTGATTTTGGAGCAAGAAGTCGACAGTTTATACAGCCGCCTGCAAGAACAAGCCTCACAATTAAATCAGGCTCCAGTTATTGATGCACCATTAAATGACGATTTGTTATCAACAGAAGAGGGGCATTCATCTAACTTTGAAGAAGCTGAAATGCTAGTGCAGGAACTGCAAAAAACGGCGATGAATTATCAGCATGTATACGCCATCAATATGGTTCTTTTGGATTTTCTGCAATGTCAGGACTTTGAGAAGTTGACTCAACTTCTGCAGGACTTTATCAACCGCTTCAATCTGGCTGCTGGTTTTTATATCGACTGCAGTGCAGGTAAAACCGAATATGCGCCCGAGCATCTGGTCAATACCCAAGACCGGCATCAGCTAACCACCCCTGACACTGAGGACCAACTAGTACACCTTGAGCATGGGATTCTATTCAACTACACCAATATTCGTGCGTTAAGAAATAATACAGCGCAGGACTCCGACACAGAGATGTTAGATACCAATTTCCAAATGGTCATTGCCGCAGCCAATGAACGGCTTAATGATTTAATCCATTACTTACAGATTTCCGAAAAAGAACAAAATAGTGTAGTAATTAACGCCCAAATCAAAGAAATGCTCAACAATCTGAATATACGTTACGCATTTCAAATAGATGAAAACCGCAAAACATTCGAGCACTTTCTTAATGAGTTACGCCGCGCTTACGGGCTATTAGAATTAAAAGGCCCAGGTGCCGTCGTACTGGACAATGCCGTAAATGAATTCGAAATGCGCATGTCCCTCCTCCTCGAAAGCGGCGAAGCCATCGATAAAGAAATTTCGCTACTAGTCGAGAAAACCGAAAAGGTTTGATGCCTGGTGTTTTGCCCTATATTAACTGTTTTCAGTTCAACCCACTCAGGCAGTGATCTATCACGCAAACAAAACATGCAAAATATATATACGCCACTTATTGACAGCTCAAAAAATCGGCGTATTATCGCGCCCAATTTCCAGGGTGCTAAAAACACTTTGCTGTTCAACCCGACAACTTGTTTGTCACAACTTATGGAGTACTCAATTATGACTTACGCGAACTATACCAACCGCTAAAAACCTTTTGAGTATTCAGACTTGGAAGGTAATAACAAAACCTTCCAGTCAGGCGCAACACCAAAGCCCTGATTAGGAAACTAATCGGGGCTTTTTCTTTTCTGTAATTCAAAAAGCCAACTCGAAGGTTTCATTTTTTAGTAACGCAAAGTGATTTTTCAAAAATTTCACTTAAGGGATTTCTATGCCTGTAAAAATTGAATTAAACAAAAATTCGGGAAATGGTTTTAAACCGGTAAAAATTTACACCCGCGATATTGAAAATGAAGCGCTGACGCAACTGAAAAAAATTGCCGAGCTGCCCATTATTCATTCGCATATAGCCGCCATGCCCGATGTGCATTTAGGTATAGGCGCAACCGTAGGCTCGGTGATACCAACACTAAACGCCATTATTCCGGCTGCGGTAGGCGTGGATATTGGTTGCGGTATGAGTGCGGTGCGACTGTCGATTAAATCTTCGCAGCTGCCAGACAATCTCGCCGCCATGCGCAGTGCAATTGAACGCGCGGTGCCAGTGGGCTTACAGGCGCATAAAACGGTTAGCATTCGGGAAAGCGCGTGCAAACAAATGGCAGCCGGTGTGGATTGGTTATTTGAAAAACATCCTGCAGTGATGAAGATGTTAAAACAGCCGAACACCCTTTGGACTAAACAAATGGGCACGCTCGGCGGCGGCAATCACTTTATTGAAATCTGTGTGGATGAAAACAAAGACGTATGGGTAATGCTGCACACTGGCAGTCGTGGCATTGGCAATGCGATTGGGCAATATTTTATTGCCCTCGCCAAAAAGGATATGGGCAAACATATTCACAATTTGCCCGATAAGGATTTGGCTTATTTCACCGAGGGCAGCGAGCACTTTGTGGATTACGTTGCAGCGGTAAATTGGGCACAGGAATATGCGCGCTTAAATCGCAATGAAATTATGGGGTTGGTATTGCGTGCAATAACACCTTTCTTACCCAAGTTTCACGCCGATCGCCACGCCATTAACTGTCACCACAATTATGTGAGCCGCGAGCATCATTTCGGCGCAGATGTAATGGTCACTCGCAAAGGCGCCATCAGTGCACGCGAAGGTGAGCTGGGCATTATTCCCGGCAGCATGGGCGCAAAATCTTTTATTGTGCGCGGCAAAGGCGATGCCGATTCATTTTGTTCCTGTGCCCACGGCGCCGGTAGAAAAATGAGCCGCACTGGCGCACGCCATGCATTTAGCAAAGAAGATTTAATCGCACAAACCAAAGGTGTTGAATGTCGTAAAGATAAAGCCGTGATTGACGAAATCCCGGCGGCATACAAAGACATCGACGAAGTGATGCACAACCAATCTGATTTGATAGAAGTGGTTCACACCCTCAAACAAGTCTTGTGTATAAAAGGATAATGATATGGACGATAGATTATTGGATGAAGTCATCGCCTGCCTTCCCAAGGAGCGAACACAATTTTGTTATTTTAAGGATCAGTACGCAGTCTATTTACTCAAGCAGTATTTGGGTACAACCACGCATGGTGATATTCACAGCATCAAACAATCAAAGTTGAAAAAACTGTTGGACAAACCGCTAGTGAAAGACACCCTTAAAAATTCACGCAATGGACGGCTTGACGTAGCGCAACTGGAAAGTGTGTGGTCAATGCAAACCGAGCACTATGTGTTAACACTCGGCAAGTGGGGTCATAAAAAACGTTATGCCTGGAACCAAACATCGCGGCCCGGTGCAAACCTGGTATTGCAATTAAATTTGAGCAATGAATTTGATGCAAGGTTTAAAGCGGTAGCCGGTTGCCATTTAAATAGAATGACAACGTCAACTCACCCTAAAAGCCGCAAGCGTATGGCAACACTCGCATGGGCAAGGTTGGATATGGATTTCAATACCGGTGAAATTCTGATTGAAGAAATTCAATCCGATTTAATCCGCGATCTGGAATACACCTACAAACGCGCCTTAAGCGCAGGGAGCGATAGTGAAATGCGGATTTATTGGAGCCGCAACACAGTAGACCGGCAAAAAGTAGCGGCCTATTGCCAGAATATGATCGCTGAGCAAAAAAAGATTTGGTCAGAAGCCATGATGGCGGCAACACTTTGGTTTGTGCAGCAAGAGCTGGGGTTTAGCAAAGTTTATTATCACACCTTCGATACCGGAAAAGTAATGAAGAAGATAACAGGCTGCGCACCACCCCGCTCTCTCTACACAGATTTACCGGAGAAGTTTTGTTTTGAAAAAACAACCCAAGCGCCACAATTTATCGCCAATGATGCAAAAGCAAAACGCCGCTTAAAAGCGGCGAACAACCCGGAATGGTTTTTACTAGCCAGCTAACAGGAGGCAATCATGCCCAATCAGCAAGAAAACAAGCCTGCAAAAGGTAAGAAACAGGAGCGACGCAACGGCCATGCATTTCACCCGATTATGAGTAAAGGCGGAGTGCATGAAAAAACCGAAAAAGCCAAACGAAAAGCGGCCAAACATGAAATGAAACACAAGGTTAACGAGTGGTTTGCAGGGAAAGGAGGACCAGCAGCCGCTCGTTTGAAGGCACAAGAGAGCAGTCCAAAACATACGATAATCACGCTGCACTAAACCAAATCGGTGTTTTGGACTGCTCTGCTTGTACGCCACAAGATTAATGTTTAGTGGCGGCTTAATTTCTAATCCCGCTTATACAAGGCTTCAATCGTGCTCGATGCGAGGGAATGTGCATTCACCATATAACCGGTGAGTGCGCCTGAGGCATTGGCGGGCAATTCCAATTTTTTAGATAAAGCATGTACGGTGAATTGATAGCGATGCACACCGTGACCTTGTGGTGGGCAGGCGCCACCAAATGCGGCTACGCCGTAATCATTTTCCATTTGCACACTGCCTTTAGGCAATGTTTTGCTCTCGGCTTTACCGGCGCCGGTGGCAATGCTGGTGACATTGGCGGGGATGTTCACCCCCTGCCAGTGCCACCAACCGCTGCCGGTGGGTGCATCCGGATCATAGGCGGTGATTGCAAACGCCACTGTGCCTTCAGGTGCACCGCTCCATGAAAGTTGCGGCGAGAGATCATCGCCAGTGCAGCCAAAACCGTTAAATTCCTGCGCTTTTTTCATGTGTTTGCCAGCGGCTATATCGCTGCTGGTTAGGGTGAATTTTGCTGGCTCTGCCGATACACCCAAGGGCGCCAACAAAGAAACGAAAAATACCAATCCGCTTGTTAGGTTTTTCATAAACACATCTCCTATCAGTAATGTTGTGAAAGAACAGTTTACGACGCTGACGTTTATTACGTTCGCTCTAAAACCGCCAAGTTTTCGCCCGATTCGTGCAATTTTGTTTTTCTCAACTCGCTAGGGGTTAAACCAAAGCGCTGTTTAAATCGCTCGCTAAAACGCGATTGCGATTGATAGCCGCAGAGTTCAGCAATTGCACCAATTGACTCTGCGCTGGTTTGCAGCAAATGCAAACCATAACCTAATTTGGTTTGATCTTTAATGTCTTGCACACTGGTGCCTTCTGCTTGCAGTTTGCGCCGTAGAGTAGATTCACTCATCGCCAGTTGCGCGCAGATTTCGGCGCTGCTGAGATCTTCCGCCAAATTGGCGCGTACAAGGTCATGCAGCTTTTGACTCAAACGTGTATCCCCCGCCATGCCGCGCACTGGGTGATAACCCAGAAAATCCAAATATTGCAAAATTTCTGCCCGGCGTATTGGCCACAGCGCTGGCGGAGCAAAAGCCGACCATTCGATAAATTGTTGCAACAATGTTTGCAGCGATTTTTCTATTGTCCCCACCAAATACTTCTGCGTTGTCTTAGGCCTGCTGTTAAACACGGCAAAATCTTGCTGCTCAAATTCAATCAACAAGGCAAAGTATTCCCGTTCGCTGGGGATATTACGCATATCAAGCATGGGGTTATTGGATAGAAAAATAAAACTGCCCGCAGTACAGATTACATCTGCGTCTTTGCCCAACCTTTTTTCACCATCCAACACCACAATTAATACCGGTTTTATAATCGGCACATTAAAAATGCGCTGCTCTTTTAGTGATGAATACACTGCAAAAGGCAAATGTGTATGGGCGTTGATGCTCATTTTAATTGCGTGGATTAAATCGTTCATAATGTAAGAGTAATTGCCAGACACATATTGCGCGAAGCTGCCGCGCCTAATTAAATTTAAGTGGATGATTTTTTCACAGCGGCCAAACCCAGAGCAGTACCGGCACAGAAGTGATTAATACCAGCAGTTCAAGGGGCAGCCCTAGGCGCCAATAATCGCCGAAACTAAAGCCCCCTGGGCCGAGGATAAGGGTGTTGTTCTGATGCCCTACCGGGGTTAAAAAAGCGCAGGAGGAACCTATGGCGACAGCCATTAAAAAGGTATCCGGGTTGGCGTTGAGGGCGCTGGCCAGACCTACGGCGATGGGGCACATCATGGCGGCAGTGGCGGCGTTGTTCATCAGATCAGATAAAAACATGGTCACGACCAGAATCACAATCAAACCGAGCACGGCGTGATCCTGAGCAAGATAGTTGAGCAGTACCTGGGCGATGAGCGCGGCGGTGCCAGTGCTGGACATGGCCTCGGCGATGGGAATCAGCATCGCCAGTAACACTATCACCGACGAATCGATTGATTTTGGCAAGTCCGAACTGGGCACTACACCCGTAATAAGCGCGACTAATACCCCCAGCGCAAATGCGATTTCAGCAGGCACCAAACCGGTCAACACTAAACCCAGCTTTGCGGGGGCTGGGAATATGCAGCTCGCGCTCAGCCAGAGGGACGCAACTTGTATCTGTGGCAAATTCGGCCACCGCTTCAGCCGAGCCCTGCAATAACAATAAATCGCCCGGTTTAATGCGCATGGCTTTCAGGCGCACGGTGGAGCGCCGCCCTTGGCGAGAAATAGCGAGTAAATTAATGCCGTAGTGATAGCGCAGGCGGCTGATCGCAGCGCTGGTGCCGCTGAGGGACGAGTTGGGCAATACCACCAGCTCAATCAACTGGGCAGCCTGATCGCTATGATTTTCTTTAGTATCTGCACTATCCGCTGGCGTCTTATCGCCATCTTCTGTATCTGCAGCGGTTGGCGATGAAGTGGCTAGGTTCGATTCTTGTTGAGTATCGCTGCTAGCTGTATCACTGGTGGTCGGTTTGGTTTCAGCCAGCACTAATTCGGCGCGGGTTAAAATACTCGCAATCGATTTGGCCTCCACTTCAATCACCAACGTATCCAAGGCTTGAATACGTCGATGCGCATTGGGCGCAAGCAAGCGTAGGTCATTGCGAATCAGCGCTAAAATCTGCGCACCGCTATCTTCAAGCGACTGCTCCAGTTCATAGAGTGATTTGCCAATGGTGGCGCTTTTTTCCGGCACTTTTACCTCGGTGAGATAAGCGCCCGACTCAAAACCTGCAATGCCCGGTTGCTCGCGTTTAGGCACCAAGCGCCAACCGATAAACACAATAAAAACAATGCCCACCAGCGCGACCGCCACACCAACGGGAGCAAAAGCGAACAGGCCAAATCCCTCGCCCTGGCTATGGGTAGCGCGAAACCCCGACACAATCAGGTTAGGCGGTGTGCCTATCAAGGTAGTCATACCGCCCAAAATGGTGCCAAAGGCCAGCGGCATAAGTACCTGCCCCGGCGGCAGCTCCAGGCGCTGGGCGAGTTTTAGCGCAATCGGCATCAACAGCGCCATAGCACCCACATTATTCATAAAGCTGGAGAGCAGCGCGCCCAAACCAATCAAGGCTAAAAGGCTCAGGCCAATACCGGAATTGCTGGGCAGTAACCGATGCGCCAGCACATCCACCGCGCCTGAGATTTGCAAGCCGCGGCTGAGCACTAAAATGCAGGCCACGGTAATCACCGCCGGATGCGCAAACCCAAGAAAGGCCTGTTCAACCGGCACCACACCTAATA
>CAXAVL010000114.1:0-13472 GCA_963971905.1 uncultured Cellvibrio sp. | reverse complement strand
TCCAGTCGAGCCATTTTTCTGCTGAAAAGTAGGCTTCGTACTCTTTGGTGAACAGGCCTTTGTCCTGCGCGAATTGTTTCCAAGCGATGTGTTTGATCGGGTCGCCCGCTTGATAGTCGCGCAGGCCGCTAAAATCATCGCCGCCGCGCTGACTGGTGCCGCCTTCTTCGCGGCCATCGCTGGCTTGTGTTTGGGGTTCATCGCAACTGATGGGGGTGGGGTAGATAAGTGCGGTTGCATCCAGATTGAGCCAGGTCCAGCAGCGGATAATGCCGAGGGGAAAACGGCTCTGCACCAGCAATCGCCCCGGCCGTAAGTAACCGCGCTGCGCACTTTGCGCCCGCACTATAACCTGCTGTGGCTCTGCCTGATTGAGGGTGATGACTTGAGTTTCACCGCCCGGCCAGCGCAGTTCCAGATTGTCGCAACCGGATTTGTGGGTGCAGTTGAGTTCCAGCATGAAACTGGCTGGATCACCGGCAAACGCTGGACGCGCGCCAACAAAGCGGACAGTGATACCGGCGAGGTTGGCAAAGGCGTGGAGAATACTGACCACAAAAATGCTGACCAACAAATAGCTCAGCCCCAGAATCAGGTTGTTCTGGTAGTTGGTGCCCAGTAGCCAAATCACCAGGGTGACCCCCAAATACAACAGGCCGGTGAAGTTGGGAAAGGTATAGAGATTTTTGCGGGTGAGTTGCACTTGGCGCGCGCGTGGCGAGCGCTGGTCGATCCAACGATAAAAACGTCGCTCCCAGTTTGCACGCCAGCCCGCAAGATAGCTGCTCATGGCTTAGCCCAATACGTTTACGCTGTCGCGCAGGTGTTTTACCAGCGGTTCCCAATCCTGATTGTGCCCACGGCCGCGCACCCGGTGGCCAACTACGGCAGGCAGTACGGTTTGCACATCTTCCGGTACCAGATACTCGCGGTTGTGAATCAGCGCCCAGGCTTTGGCAGCGCGCAACAATGCCAGTGCGCCTCGGGGCGATAAGCCATAGGCAAATTGGCTATCGCTGCGGGTAAAGGCAATCAAGCGTTGTATATAGTCGAGTAATGCATCGCTGGCTTTGATTTGATGTACTGCCTGTTGAATGGCGGCAAGCTGCTCGTGGGTCACAATAGGCGTGAGCTGGCGGATGCGCGCGCGCGGATCGACACCTTCAAACAGCATGCGTTCGGATGCAGGGCTGGGGTAGCCGAGGGAGATACGCATTAAAAAACGGTCAAGTTGCGATTCCGGCAGCGGAAACGTCCCGCTTTGGGATAAAGGGTTTTGCGTGGCGATTACAAAAAACGGCTTGGGCAGCGGGCGACTTTTACCTTCAATCGTTACCTGTCCTTCTTCCATCGCCTCTAACAAAGCGCTCTGGGTTTTGGGCGAGCTGCGGTTGATTTCGTCGGCCAATAACACCTGGGTAAATACCGGGCCTGGGTGGAATTTAAATACACCCTGTTCGCGCTCAAAAATGGCTACGCCGAGAATATCGGCAGGCAGTAAATCGCTGGTGAACTGCACCCGCTCAAATTTCAAACCGAGTACTTTGGCGAGGCAGTGGGCGAGGGTGGTTTTGCCCATGCCGGGCAGATCTTCAATGAGCAGATGGCCTTCGGCGAACAGGCAGGCAAGCGACAGACGCACTTGCTGATCCTTACCTAAAACAATTTGATCGACTTGTTCAATAATGGTGTTAATCAGTGACTGCATGGATAACCCTGATAATCGATAAGTTCAGCTGGGAGCATAACGCAGAGGAATATTGAGCGGGGATTAAGAATCGCAAAGTCAGCGCCAGTTCGCTTGCGCTGGCGTGTTAATCGGCCGCAACTACACAATTGCGCCCTTGCTGTTTGGCCTGGTAAACCGCTTTGTCCGCGCGGATAAACCATTCTTCCAATGTTTCATCGGGAAGTAGTTCGGCGCAGCCAAAGGAGGCTGTTAGTGCACCATCTGGATCGTTGAGCTCAATCTCGATTTGCACGCGCAGTTGTTCAGCAATGATCAGTGCATCGGAAATGACAGTATTGCGCGCAATCACCACAAACTCCTCGCCGCCAAAGCGAAAGACCCGATCGGTTTTGCGTATGCGTTTGCTGAGCAAATTGGCCAGCTCTACTAAAACTACATCGCCGGTGTTGTGGCCGAACTTATCGTTTACCATTTTGAAAAAGTCGAGATCTAGCACAATTAAGGTAACGGGAGTTTGTTTCCGGGCAAAGTCCGCCATACTCAAACGCATCTCTTCATCCATCGCGCGGCGGTTGCCCAGCCCGGTAAGGGCATCTTGCGTGGCTATGTTTTGCAGCAGAAGCTGTTGGCGATGTGTGAGCAATGCAAAAACATAAGCCATGCTGCCGCACATTAGCAGTGAAGCAATCATGGCAAAAGCTTCGGTTGTGTTGTTGAGATGCAGTGCAATTGGCAAGATAGCCGCGATAGTGAATGAGTTGGCAATCAAGCCCGCCTTGGCGCTTAATAAAAAAAAGTTGGCGATTAACGCCGGAAATAGCCAAAACACGAAGTTAGGTTCATTCAGGTGGGCCACTGCAACCGCACCTGAGGAGTAAAGCAGGGCGGTGATATTGGATATTAACTGCGTTGCTTGGCTGCGTCTGTAGGTATAAATAGCACTGCTTAGTGCAACTATCACTATAGCTAGGTCTACTATTGCATTGGCTACCTCGCCATTAAGGTAGCGGATCACGCAAAAAGGCGCGATCAGCAGGCTGGCGAGAATAGCAAATAGATACACCATTCCACGCTGGAACTTGTTTTTTAAGTCGGTCAGCATAATGCCGGCGAGCTCTCCCGTTTCAATTTTTTTACAGTACTCAACCGGCACCGCTTTTTATAGTTCACAGCATAGCCGTTAATTGGCGGTTTTGCGCAATACTAATTCAAGGAAACGCCATGCGCTTTTTCGATAGTCACTGTCATTTTGATTTTGCTGAGTTTAATGCAGATCGCGCTGCGCTCTGGCAGGCTTGCCGGGGTTTGGGGGTGGCTCATTTGGTAATGCCCGGCGTGACGCCTGAGCAGTGGCAGACTGCAGCGCAATTATGTGGCCAATATGAGGGATTATATTATGCAGTGGGCATACATCCACATTGGGTTGAACAGCAGCGGTGGTTTGTTAGAAATGCCGCAGGTTTACTTGATGCACCGACCCAGGAAAAAATCATCGCGTTGATGCATGACTCATTATTGCAATCCTATCGCGAAGGCAAAACGCATTGTGTGGCAATTGGTGAGTGCGGGTTGGATAAACGCTTCGCCACACCTATGGCCTTGCAAGAGCAACTTCTCAACATCCATATTGATATGGCAAATCAATGCGATAAACCGCTGATTGTTCACTGTGTTCACGCGCACAATCAAATGATCGCGCTGCTCAAAAACAATAAACCGCACTCAGGTGGTGTGATCCACGCTTTTAGCGGCAGTTATGACATTGCGCAGCAGTATGTTGGATTTGGGTTCTATCTTGGTGTGGGCGGCACGATTACTTATGAACGCGCGCAGAAAACCCGCGCAGCGGTAACAAAAATCCCGCTGGAGTATTTGCTATTGGAAACCGATGCGCCAGATATGCCCTTGCAGGGAAAACAGGGGCAGCGCAATAGCCCCGAATATATCCCGCAGGTGGCGCAAGTACTGGCAGATCTGCGCGGTACAAGTATTGATGAGATTGCGGTAGCTACCAGCCGCAATGCGATGGGTTTATTTCACCGCAGTTAAAACGGCAGGGGGTTGATTAGAGGCGCGCACACAGTTGCGCCCTTGGGCTTTCGCCACATAGAGCGCTTTGTCGGCGCGCGCGATAAAATCTGTAGGTGATTCTTGTTGCAACATTTGCGCAACGCCAAAACTGGCGGTAACTTGCAATGCTTTAGGCCACTCATTTTCCTCGATGCAGCGACGTAACTTTTCCGCTAAGCCCGATGCTTTTTCCAGCGTCGTATCAGGGCAGGCCAAAACAAACTCTTCACCACCCCAACGGGCCAGTAAATCCTGTGAGCGCGTGTTTTCACTTAAAGATTGCGCAAAAGCCAGCAATACTTGATCGCCAACATTGTGGCCGTAGGTATCGTTAATTTTTTTAAAATGATCGATATCAATAAAAATCAGCGACAGCAAAGGTGTTGAATCTGTACTCCAATTTTGTTTAAAAATCGGTGCCAAACCATCGCGATTTAATACACCGGTCAGCGGGTCACGGGTCAAACGATCTTCCAATTGGCGATGCTCTTTGTTGAGCAGTGCATTAAGTGCTTCCAATTGTTTTTGACGCTGCAAATTGGTGTTGAGCTCTTTTTTGGTTTTCAGTAATGTGCCTACAAAAAATGCCACTGCCAATAAGGTCCAAATACATAAAAGGCTTAAATACAATGTGCGGTCATTAATATATTTACCGCTGATTTCTACTCGATCAATAATCATTTGGTATTTCCCCGGCTTGGCTCCTTCACCGGTAGATATTTGTACCCCGCGCACATCATTAAATTCTGGTCCCCAGTAATCGGGCGCAATTTTCCCTTGGCTCAGCCACCAGGTGGGCACTTGCATATGGTGCATTTGGATGATTTGCGGAAAACGTTCGTGAGTATCAAATAATTCAATTGCGTTATATTTGAGGGTGTTTGGATCATCTGCTGTTGAGTAGGCCGGGTTAAAATTAATTAGCTGAAAGCGTATGCCAAAGTTTTGTGGCGTGCTGTATTTGGCCCAGAGTGTGGCTTGGTGATAATTGCTCATATCCTTTCCGTTGCCCTTGTCATCAATCAGAATAAAGCTGATTTCACAGTAAGGCCAAGGATAGTCTGATTGAATCATGTCGCAATCAAGGATAAATTTTTCGGCATCTTGAGTTAATGTGGCAACGGATTTTCCACCATTGCCCCGGTCATCAATGACTTCTACGTGATAGTCAGTTCCAGGTTCTAATGACAATACTTTTTGCGGCCCATACGCCTGAAAGGCGAGGGCTACAAAGGTAACAATAATGAGTAATCCAAGCAGCCTTGCTTTTAAAATATCGTGCTGGATAGTCATGATAGGTGCGGTTGATTTGTTAAGTCACCGTAAGTAAAGCACAGTTTTTGTTTGGCTAACAGAAACTTGTGGAGCTCTTGCTGTGCTTATAACTTCTGAAGGTAATTTACTGCAAGTTCAGAAGAAAACTTGCAGTAATAAAGCGTTTCATTTTGTCTATTTGACTTTATCGCTCAGGTTTTTATAAATGCTATCGACTAATCCATTACTGTCGGTATCGTGAGGTAATTGCCAAAACATCATGCCACCCAGTTTGTGTATTTGCACATAACGAGCTTTTTCAGCGAGCGAGCGCTGGTCATCAAAGGTGGCAAATACTTTAGTTTTTGGATTGTAAGCGCTGGGTGCTTTTGCTACGTCATCCCAGTGGTAGATATAACCATCTGCGGGATTAAAGCGGGTGGAAAATTCTTTGAAACCAGCGCCCTCGATATGTACACCGGGTTGATACAAACCATGATTAGTCGCAGCAACCTGCTCCCATGCCCGTGCATAAAACGCGGTGCCGATAATAATTTTTTCTGGCGCTACACCTTTGCGCAATAAAAATTGCACTGCGTTATCGGTGGAATCTTTTTGTTCTGCAGTGGAATAGAGTGCGGTGTGGTGGCCGGTGTGCGGCGTTGCGCCATTGACTATGTCGTAGGTCATCAGGTTGACATTATCCAGCAGCGGCATGATCGCATCCCAGTCAACTGCCGTTTCTAAAAACGTATCAAAACCGCCTGCAGCAAAACTCAATTCGTATTGATTGCCAAATGCTGTGCGCAATTCCTGAATCAGCGCGGTGAAGTTAGCACGGTCGTGTGCTGCGAATTTATGGCCGGGAAAACCGGCAATGGTGGGGTATTCCCAATCCAGATCTATACCATCCGCTTGGTACTCGTTGATAATTGCAAGTGTAGATTTGGCAAAAGCCTGGCGATTTTCCGCAGTGGTGAAAACATCAGAGCAAGTCTCACAACCGCCCCAGCCACCGAGCGATAGCATAACTTTTAAATGAGGGTATTGTTGTTTTAACGCGACTAAACGCTGTAGCGCTTGCTTGTCTTGGTCGCCATCAAACGATAATTCATTGCCATTCAAATGCAAAAAACTATAGATGATATGCGTTATTTGGTTGAAGTTATAGCGCGATAAATCCGAGCCATCGCCCATGTAGTAGGCAATAATTTTGCTGGGTGATCGATTTTCTTCAATAGACGATTGTGCGGTTTGCGGTGCACTGCACGCGCTGAGCAGAATAGCAAAAACAACCGCGCAAAAGGTGGAGATAAACAGTTTCATAAACATCCCTCGGTGGACAATCTAATGATTTATCAAAGGCGAGAGCTGCGGCGTGTGGTGGTAAAAGTTTGCTGTTATGCAGCAATTATTGTGGAATGTATTCTAAGCGCAAAACTCTCGCATAAGTGTTTTGGTATGAGTAAAGATTCTTAAAGTTGACACTTGCCCTTATAATTGCCGACCATTCCTGTGTTCGAGTATATCGGTGTGATGAGTCGCGATGATCTTGGTGGTGTAATCCTTGCTGAATTAAAGGCTGCAAACAATTGGCAGCAGCAGTATCGTTTGATTATTCAGTGGGGCAAATTAATCCAACCAAAACCGGCGATACGGGTGCCTGAAAATCTAATTAAAGGTTGCGAACTGCCGGTGTGGTTGGTGCATGAGCAAGAGGGCGAGCAACACTATTTTGCGTTTGATTCTGATAGCAGTGTGATGAATGGGTTGACGGCGCTGTTGTTGGTGCAGCTTAATGGTAAACTGGCGGCGCAAATTGCGCTGCTGGACTGGCCCTCCACACTGGCTGAGTTGGGTTTTGATAAACACCTCACACCCTCGCGCAATAATGGTTTTAAACGGATTATGGAGCGAGCTTTAGCGCTGGCTACTGATTAGGTTGTTATTGTTCAGCTGCGTCTTTTTGTTTATTCAAATAGCGCTCAAGAGCCCGCGTGGCGGCAATAAATCCAAACGTGCCAGTAACCATTACACTTGAACCAAAACCGCCTGCGCAATCTAATTTCACCCCATCGGCCAGTGTTTGTTTATCCATACACACAGAGCCGTCGGGTTGTGGGTAAACCATCTGCTCGGTTGAATAAACGGCATCCACGCGGAATTTGCGGTTTTTATCGCGCGCAAAATTGTGGTGGCGATATAACTGGGTGCGGACCTTGGCGAGCATGGGGTCGCTGATTGAACGGCCTAAATCATCCACTGTTACTGCCTGCGGATTGCGTTTACCGCCCGATGAACCGACGGTAATCAAACGCACTTTGATCGCTAAACAATAGGCAACCAAGCGCGCTTTTAAATGCGCGGCATCAATCGCATCAATCACCACGTGATGCTGTTTTCCTACCAGCGTTTTCATATTGTGTTCATCGATAAAATCGTCGATGGAATGAATAATCAACTCGGGGTTGATATCGCGCAAGCGCTCGCTGATCACCTGATTTTTTGAGCGCCCAATATTGGATTTGAGCGCATGGGACTGGCGATTGGTATTGGTCACACACACCTCGTCCATCTCAATCAGCGTCAGCTCACCGACGCCGGAACGGGCCAGCGCTTCGGCCACCCAAGTCCCCACACCGCCCAAACCTATCACCACAAAATGGGCATTGGTCAGTGCCGCGAGCGCATCTTGCCCATAGAGCCGGGCGATGCCGCTAAAACGCTGTAAGTAGTCGGGGGTTATTGGTCTGGTCATAAGCTAAATGTCGTAAAAAAATGGTATGAGGCAAAGAGGGCGCTTTTTAACGGAGATACGGCCTGAGTGCAAGGCCGCAAAAAGGTAATTTTGGCGTGCTCTGCTACACTCAAATGGCATTAGGGAGTCAATCAGGCGTGTTTAGTGATGAGTGTTCAATGAATAGAATGGCTATGGCAACTGCGTATCTTATTGATGATGACAGCATTACCCTCGAGTTAATGAGCGGTATTGTGGAGCCCATAGGGGTGGAACCTGTGTGTTTTAGCAGTGCTGAAGCTTTTCTTGAGTCGTATTCCCCGCGCCCCTGCGAATGCGTAATTACCGATATGCGCATGCCAGGTGTAAGTGGCCTGCAATTGCATAAGGTATTGCAGCAACGCTATTCGGTGCCGCCACCTAATTATTGTGACTGGATATGCCGAGGTGAGTGCCGCGGTAGAGGCGATGAAACAGGGTGCCTTCGATTTTGTTGAAAAGCCTATTAATGGCCATCAGTTTCTGGAAAAGTTACAGGCCGCGCTTGCACTGAGCCGCCAGCTGCATCAGCAGCGTTTGCAGCTAGCCACCCGCGAGGCGCGCATTGCGCTGTTAACACCCAAAGAGCAGGAAGTGCTGCAAGCGGTGCTCGATGGTCTGCCCAGTAAAGATATCGCCAGTAAACTTAATCTGAGTGTGCGCACGGTAGAGAACCATCGCGCGCGCATTATGGAAAAGCTGCGCGTCAATTCTGCCATGGAGCTGATGCGCGATTTTATGCAGACGGCGGCTAGCCGCTGACGCAAAGCTCGTTCTTGTTGATAAGTAACGAGCTTTGCTCCATGTCGAGGAAAGAGGAGGGCTGGTTACGCTGCCTTACCAATTAAATGTTTCGCAGCATCATGAACTGATTCGGTTGTATAAACACTAAGTTCTCGACGTGCAGCTTCGTAACGTAATTCTTCAACAAATTCTTGAAATTGAGCGTTTTGCGACTCGTTGTCAGTTTTTTTAGGAATGTTTATCAGTAACTCGCAAGAATCAGGTTTAAAAAGAGTTCCATCATCTCTTAGTCTATCTAGTTGCCACAATTTACTTTGTGCTCTTACTAGCCCCTGCTGAATCCTGCTTGTCTCAGGTATTGCATCAAAATGAGCTGCATAATTTGCAGATAAAAAACCGAAGGTAATTGGTACCCCAGCCCCTCTGATTGTGATCGATTTTTCAAAGTAGTCGGCAAAATCTGCTCGTTGAATTCTTACGGCTTCAAGTATGTTTTTTCGCCAAGATTCAGGAGCAGAAATTCCTGATTTGTCATTGGGGGATGTCTTCATGGCATCAATAGATAGGCTGAATGATGAGCTTTGCATTGCAGTCTGAAATAGGGCGTCCTCTATATTTGTAGCCAAAGAAGAATTGAGTTTCCCTATATAAAATCCTTCTAGAGGTGGAGTCCAATTAGTGGATAAAGGTTTGTTGTTGTAAAAATTTTCGGCTGATTTGATACATAGGCTAAGTGCATCAGCGATTTTTCCGCCGAACTCGCCGCCATACATTTTCTTCAATTTTTCAGCGTGAATTAATTTGGCAGCAATTAGTGCTTGATCGCTTCCTTTAACCAAAGCGGCAAGAGTGATTCTTTCTTCTGAAAAAGGAATAGGCTCAATCTGGAGACTTCTCCAGCTGAATTCATAATTAGGTAATTGAGGGAAATTTAACTTCATGATTTAGATTCTTTGGTCTGCATGCCCATCATACTAAAGGATATCTCAGTTTGTTTTATTCCAAGATCTTGGCTAAGAATACTGCGCATCTCAGGTATCCTCGCTTTCAGAAAGTCTATATATTTTGCAAAATACTGCTTTGTTTGAGGTACGTCTTCGGTTCGAAGGCATGTGTAAATTTCATGCCAATCCAAGGCCTCATATTCATTGACTATTTGCATAGCATCTTCCCGAACCTTAAATAATTCGAATTCCGATTTATCCCTTGCTGCTAGAGCTAGTAGTTGTGGATTTATTGGAGTGGAGGGGCTTACATATCCAGGGAATGCATCATCATGGTCATACAACCAAAACACCCCACTTTTTTCATATACCATGTTGTTTGGAATGCGATCACGATTTGCTATCCATTCATCAAAAACTGCACAGCGAAGTAAATCTGGCCACTTATAAAATGCGTTTTCAATTCCCTGAATACTATTAAGCCGAAATGATGGCGTCATGTCATTTTGTAGACCAAAGGCAACGCTGTCTAAATTGCCTTGCTGATGATACTTGGTGTTAGACATACTCACATAATACGGCTGTTGCACTGTGAGCTGCAGTTTTCTTGCCAGCACAGCGCACAAGGCTTCTTTTGCAATGTTTTCAAAGCTTAAAATTTTGATGAATGCCCGCTTTCTATCTTGGCCAACCCCAATTTCTCCTGAAAGTGTCAGTCCTCTTCCAGAAGACACCTTTTCTTGGTGGGGAAATGCGGTGGCAATCTGGATATGAAAATCATTCAGGGGCATATTGCTCAGCTCAAATCAGCAGTAAATACAATTGCTGTATACAGGTTTCTTAGCTTAGTTAATCAGGTAAAACGCCCTTCATCATTAGATAGGCGAGTTTAAGGTGCTGGTTTCTTCTGTCAACGCACAAGACTGTGCCTTTCCTGTGGATAAGTTGTTGAAATGTGTTTTTGTATGTATGTACAGTACTTGGGTGGTGTGTTGCAATGCAATTGGATCTAAATCGAACCAAAAGTGGTCTTTTTTGCTCTGCTAGTTGTCATTTGCTGTTTAAGGAGCATTGGGTTGGTGCACACCCACATTCACATCCAAAGAGCAGAAAGTTCTGCAGGCAGTGCTCGATGGATTGCCCAGTAAAGATATCGCCAGCAAACTTAACCTGAGTGTGCGCACGGTAGAGAACCACCGCGCGCGCATTATGGAGAAGCTGCGGGTCAACTCCGCCATGGAGTTAATGCGTGACTTTATGCAGACGGCGGCTAGCCGTTAAAAGAGCGGCCCCATTAGGTATTCTCCCTCATCCCGCCTGAGTATTTTTACTCTCACCACTTTTTTGCCGAACCCGCACACTGGGAACCAATGACGGTGCTTTGCCAAGGCAAATCACCAGACTGTGTCATCAAGGATATTTTCACCATAACGGCACCGAGTGCCCACCATGACGAACCCAGTAGCGGCCAGGATTATGAGTACACATTCCACCATCAGCCAGTTTGCCTTCCATAAAATCCGCGATTACGTGTATCGCACTGCTGGCATTGTTATTGGTGAGGAAAAAACGGCGATGGTCACCGGTCGGTTGTGGCGCCGGTTGGAGTTGTTGGGGCACAAAAATTACGAAACCTATTTCACTTATGTTTGCAGCCCTGCGGGTGCGCAAGAGCGCAGCACCATGCTTGATTTGCTCACCACTAACGAAACCTATTTTTTTCGCGAACCAGCGCATTTTGATTTTTTGCGCGATCACATTATTCCGCAGCAGCGGCATCACAAAATGCGTGTGTGGTGCGCGGCTTCCTCTACCGGTGAAGAGCCGCACAGCATTGCAATGGTGCTGGCTGATACCTTGGGCAAATGCGATTGGGATATTTTGGCCACCGATATTTCTGGCAAAGTATTGGATCATGCGCGCACCGGTGTGTATCGTGCTGAGCGTATCAATCACATTCCCGCTGACTATTTAAAAAATTATTGTCGCCGCGGGATTGGTGAATATGAAGGTATGTTGGCGGTAGTGCCGTCGCTGCGTTCTCGCATCACCTTTGAGCAGCACAATCTTTTACATCCGCGCACAAGCAATGAACAATTTGATGTAATTTTTTTACGCAATGTATTGATTTATTTTGATAATGAAACCAAACAAAAAGTGATCGAAAATATGTTGCGTTCACTGCGCCCAGGTGGTTGGTTGATTCTGGGGCACTGCGAAAGTTTGCAGGGTTTGAATTTTGGAATAAAAACTGTAAGCCCATCGATTTACCGAAAACCAGCAGCGGTAGTGCCAGAATTTCGGCGTATCGCGAGTTAAGGATGAGTCGGCGCAAGCGTTTAACCTTTAGTTTTGCCAGTCTTCCGGAGCCTGTGAGCGATATATGATTTCACTTAATACATCGATCAATGAAACACCGCTACTCAATTTGCACAGCGATATTCAGCAGCAGGGGGTGATGGTTGTAGATGATAGTAGTATGCACAGGTACAGCGCACACCTCTGCTTGCGCACCTTCGGGATCAATCAGGTGTACGAAGCGGCCAATGGTAAATTGGCCATAGAGCAGCTCGCGCAATTAACGCAAATGCCTGCCGTGATGTTGTTGGATTTGGAAATGCCGGTGATGGATGGCATTGAGGTATTGCAACAACTTGCACAATTGCAGCATAAACCCGCTGTGGTATTGGCCAGCAGTTCCGACGACGTCTTAATTAGTGCGGTGGCGACTATGGCCGAGGCGCTGGGCATTAGTTTACTGGGCGCATTTCGCAAGCCAGTTAACCCGATAGATTTGGCGGATGCGCTCAATAGTTACAATACCGGCGCCGGTCCGCTCACTCACTTTCATAGTCCGATAGATACGGATGCTGAGCAATTAAAAATCGCTTTGGATCGTGCCACTATTCAAGTTTATTACCAGCCCAAAATAGATCTTGAATCGATGAAAATCGCCGGTGTTGAAGCGCTCGCGCGATGGAAAAATCAGCAGGGCGATTGGATTCCACCGAACGTATTTATTCCTCTGGCAGAAGAGCATGGTCTAATTGGCGATTTAACCCTGTCGGTGCTTGAGCAAGTATTACAGGATATGAATGGCTGGTGGGAGCAGGGGCAATATGTTCCAGTGGCCATTAATCTCTCGGCCAAATCCCTGGCGGAATTTAACCTCGCCAATGAGATTATCCAGCGGGTGATCCGCCAGGGAATTCCCGCGCATTTTCTGACGTTTGAAATCACCGAGAGTGCCTTGGTGATGGATTTGCCATCTGCGCTCGCCACTATTAGCCGTTTGCGGTTAAAAGGCTTTGGCATTTCCATCGACGATTACGGCACCGGTTTTTCATCCATGCAACAGTTGTCGCGCTTTCCCTTTTCGGAGTTAAAAATCGATCGCTCATTTATTCTTGGCGCGCCAGCGCGGCAATATATTCGCAATATATTGAAATCTGCCATCGAAATGGGGCAGCGATTAGGCATTACTACGGTTGCAGAAGGTGTAGAGACCGAAGCCGAGCTACACTTGCTCAGAAGCCTGGGTTGTAATCAGGCGCAGGGCTTCCTGCTGGCGCGGCCCATGCATGGGCGCGAGCTGATGGGCTGGATCGAACAAGAGTTGCAACCTAAACAAACCATATGTCAAAAAAGTCTCGGGTAAACAAATACGTTCACTTTCTTTCGCTGGTTAATCCCACCCTATTGTCAGCAGCTCTCGCTATAGTGTTGCTGTTTTTTTTCACCAGTCTCGCGTTGCGCCATATCCATGCCAGCCAGGAGCAAATCGCGCGCGAACATCTGCAAACCTCGCTCAATTCATTTACAGAGCTAGTCCAACTCTGGCAACAACAAAACCTCGCTGCGATTCACATGCTGGCCAATTCGGCACAGGGCAAAACTTTACTCAGGCAAGTGCTGCAGGAGCAGGGCGATAACCCGACGACCCATGAAGCGCTGCGCGAATGGTTGTACCCAGCTTTGATGGTGATGGGCTTTG
>CAXAVL010000113.1:0-13693 GCA_963971905.1 uncultured Cellvibrio sp. | reverse complement strand
CCCAGCCATATCATCCAGACGCGCCTGCGTCACCCAGCCATTGGTTACCGCTTCTTTGAGCGGCTCTTTAAAATAAGCGGCCTGATCAAATGGCAAGCCAGATTGTTGATCCAATCCATTATTTGCTGCGGGAATTGTGCTGTGGGTTGCGCCCCAATCCGACATCACCCATCCGTTGAAGCCCCAATCTTTTTTCAGCACTTCGTTAAGTAGATAATCGCTCTCACAGGCGTACACACCGTTAACACGATTGTATGCACACATTACCGAACCGGGATTGCCAATCTCATTGGCGATTTGCAGCGCAAGCAAATCGGACATGCGCCCTGCGGCCTCGTCGATCACCACATTGAGCTGCCCGCGCCCGGTTTCCTGATCGTTATAGGCAAAATGTTTTAAGGTCGAGACAATCTGATTGGACTGCACGCCTTTAATTTGCTCACCCACCATAACACCAGCCAATAAGGGATCTTCGCCAGCATATTCAAAGTTGCGCCCATTGCGGGGCTCACGTACAAGATTCACGCTGCCTGCGAGCAACACGTTAAAACCAGAGAGTCGCGCTTCTGCTCCAATCATGGCACCGCCCTCAAAACCAATCTGCGGATTCCAGGTGGCGGCAGTATTCATGCCTGATGGTAATGCAGTACGTTCACGGACATTAGGGCCGCCTTGGGAGGCAACACCAAGCCCTGCATCGGCCAGCCAAATATGCGGAATACCCAAGCGTGGTACCCCATAGACAAAACCTGCTGACTGAGGATGAGATTCAACCGGACGGGTGAAATTTTTCCACGGCGCATCAGTACCAAAATAGCTCACCACTAGCTGTAATTTTTCATCCAGCGTCATTTCTTTAAGCACTAATTGTGTGCGTTCAGCCGCGCTTAGCTCTGCTTTCATCCAAGGTTGAGCCTTTGCATTAATGGTCTGCGCATTACTAGCGGGAATGCCGCATAAAGCGCAGGTGATCGCTATAGCGCTGAGTTTTTTGGAAAATGTCATGGTGGAGCCTCTTGCTGTTATTTATCGGAGAGAGTGGATCTAATTGTTATCTGAATAGCCTAGTGGCGATTTTGCAGTGATGTCGAAAAAAGAGCATCAAGTGAAGGCGGGAATACTAACCAGATGGATTGACGAGGACGGCAACTTAACGGATTTTTACCTTAGCTGAAACAAAAAACGGCCTTCAACAAAGACCGTTTTTACTATTGAAAACTCATTATTTATTTAATGCGTGTTTCGATGTTATACACACCAGAAATATCGCGATTAAACGCGGTGAAATCATCACTATAAAATGCGCGAAAATCCTCCAAGGTGCCATTGCTGATATTTTCTTCACGGTTGGCAGGAACCCAATAATGCGGGACATTTTTACCCTCGGGGCCGGGAACACCTTCCGGTGCATTGCGCCAGGTCAGCAAAAAAGCGATGGTGCGCGCATCGGCATCGGCTTTTAAACCAGCGATCAGTTTACGATACCACTGATTATCGTATTTACCTGCTTCGATATCTGGCGCGCGAATACCAATCTCGGAGATCACCGGAATTTTACCGCGCTCATCTGCCATACGCGCAACCAGCGCAGCATTGGCGACCACATTTTTAAACCAGTTTTCATTGTTTTCTACTTCGCCGTAAGTATCAAAACCCAACACATCCACATAGGCATCACCAGGATAGCGCTCCAAATAATTTGCCTCTGTTACCTCCCAAAAATTATTGGGCGAATAAGCGTATAAAAAATTGTGCACGCCCTTGGTGTCGCGCAAATATTCAACGGTGTATTGGTATAACTGCTTGTACTCTTCTGGAGTGGATTGTTTATCGCCCCACCAAAACCAGCTGCCGGTATTTTCATGAAGAATACGGAAAATAACGGGGATTAATGTGCCCCTGTCATCTTTAAGATTATTCGCCCAATCTGCAAGTTGATCCAGGTAAGCTTTGTAAACCACATTAGCTTCACCACCGGGCAAGGCAGCTACTACGGCAGGTGTGGTATCCCACGAAGTGCCAACCGGCCACACACCTTTTTGTTTATCCGTGAGGGGATTATCAAAATGCGAGCTCACAGTGATGATGCCACCGCGCGCATAGGCTTTTTTAATTTGTTCGACTACATCGCCCTCTAATTTGGGGGCAACAATAGATAAAGTGTCCCAGCCATATACCGCGGCAAAATCACCTACCGCATTAAAGGTATCGGATTGCGTGCCATCAGTTGCAGTAATGGTTAAGCCTTGAGTAGTTTCATGCTGATGGCCAAACATAATCGACTCTTTGCGCTCTTGCTGCATAAACGCGAAAAGTGAACGGGTTTCAGCGGTGGCCTTTTTATCGACAATATTGATATCGACAACAGCCGTATTGCGTTCGACGCTGGCTTGACTGGCAACCGGCTCAACTGCCGCGAAAGATGACGTTGATGCACTCTCATTGGATTTATTGCAACCAATCATTGCCGCTGTTATTGCAACGATAATCACGGCCAAAAGTGAACTGCGCGCAAACACCGGCATTGATGCCGGGATGTAATTGATGCTCATAGTGATCCTCGGGAAGACGTTTAATTATTTTGGTATCGCACCCGAATTCCCAAATCGAAGGAGAGACGCACCTCATCAGCCGTTATTTCGCGGGGGAAAAAGCAACCGGAAATATGGGCCTGACAAAAACTCGCGCCTTCCAACTGGGCAGTGCGGAAATCAATACCACGCAAATCGGCACCGCGAAAATAGGCATCACGCAAATCCAAACCACTTGCATCCAACTCACGCAAATCCAAACCACGAAAATCGCCACCACGCAAAATATCCACTTTTACCTCACCGCGGGCTTTACGCTGATTGAATTCAACCACGCGCTCAGCACGCAATAAATCGTAATAAGGATTGTGATGCACAATAGGTTTAGTCATGGCTGGCTCCATTTGGCTGGCTAGGTAATTTCAACCATATTCCCTAAGGGATATGTGTTTTGACTATAGCCCAGCAGTGGAGTTTTGCTTAACCGATTTCAGTGCCGGCGACATTATACTGTAAACGGTTACATTCGAGTTTAAGAAGTGTAATTAGCGCGTTAAAAGCTTTACTTGCCCGGTTGGTATTTTGAGTTGCGCAGGTTACACTTGCGTACAAGCTGCAACATAGTAGCGCGCCCAATTACCTGGTTATTGTTGTTTATCAATCTAGCCTTTGGGCAGGCAATCCTCGGTCAAACTTATCCCTTCCGGCATATAGCGCCTGTTGGAATAACAATCTTCAGCCAGTCTCCCTTTAACAAGGTTTAGCTACTCGCATTGCGAACTATGCTAAAGACATGCGTTGAGCGTAAAAAATTATCTTGCCATCGCACAGCCTCACG
This sequence comes from uncultured Cellvibrio sp., assembly GCA_963971905.1. Lineage (GTDB taxonomy): Bacteria > Pseudomonadota > Gammaproteobacteria > Pseudomonadales > Cellvibrionaceae > Cellvibrio. The sequence continues at coordinate 10,324 of CAXAVL010000113.1, read as the reverse complement.
CGGATCTGCTGTCGCTTCGGCATTATTGAGGAATTGTGAGAATGAGCTTTATCCACGACGACTTTTTGCTCGACACTGAGCAGGCGAAAATACTCTTTCATGAGTACGCCAAACACATGCCCATCATTGATTACCACTGCCACCTTCCCCCTGAACAAGTAGGTCAGAATAAGCAATTCAAAAACCTTACTGAGGTTTGGCTAGCCGGCGATCATTACAAATGGCGCGCGATGCGCTCCAACGGCGTAAATGAACGTTTCTGTACGGGTGATGCGAGCGATTGGGAAAAGTTCGAGCAGTGGTGTGCCACTGTGCCCAACACCTTGCGCAACCCGCTCTACCACTGGACTCATCTGGAACTGCGCAAACCATTTGGTATCACCGACCGCCTGCTCGACAGCAGCAACGCCAAGCGCACGTGGGATGAATGTAACGAGCTGCTTGCAACGCCCGAATTCAGCGCGCGCGGTTTGATGACCCAGGCCAACGTGAAAATGGTGTGTACCACCGATGATCCAATTCACGATCTCGCCCACCACAAAACCGTTGCGGCAGATAAATCCTTTAAATCGGCGATGCTGCCCACCTGGCGCCCCGACCGCGCCATGATGGTGGAAAACACCGAAGCCTATAACAAATACATGGATCGCTTGGCGGTTGCAGCCGATGTCAACATCAATACTTTTGATGATTTGATGAAAGCGCTGAATGTTCGCCACGATTATTTCCACGCAAATGGTTGCCGCTTGTCGGACCATGGTTTGGAAACTGTGTATGCAGCCGATTACACACAAGAAGAAATTAACGCGATTTTCTTGAAAATTCGCAGCCATAAAGATCTGGATGCGGTGGAAATTGAAAAATTCCAATCGGCGATGATGGTTGAGTTCGCCCTGCAAGATCACGCCAAAGGCTGGGTGCAGCAATTCCATATAGGGGCGATTCGCAACAACAACCCACGCCTGTTCCGCACCTTAGGCCCAGATACCGGTTTTGATTCAATTGGCGATCACAACTATGCCAAACCATTGGCCAAGTTTTTAGGTCGCTTGGACGATCAAAACAAACTCGCCAAAACCATTATTTACAATTTGAACCCGCGCGATAACGAAATGATCGGCACCATGATCGGTAACTTCCAGGACGGTTCAGCCGCAGGCAAAATTCAATTTGGCAGCGGCTGGTGGTTCCTCGATCAAATGGAAGGCATGACTCGCCAGATTGAAGCACTGAGCCAGTTGGGCTTGCTGAGCCGCTTTGTGGGCATGCTCACTGACAGCCGCAGCTTCCTCAGCTATTCACGCCATGAATATTTCCGCCGCATTCTGTGCGGAATTTTAGGGCGCGATATGGCCAAAGGTTTAGTGCCTAACGATCCTAAAATGGTCGGCAAGATGATTCAGGATATTAGCTTCAACAACGCTAAAAACTATTTTCCGTTTGTAGTTCCTGAATAACAGTCCGAGTAAGTTAAAATAAGCCCGGTTCGCCGGGCTTTTTTATACCCCCCCCTTGTTTCGCGCCTCTTTTTGGACATCCACTTTGCTACAAAACGCACTCAATACTTTTCTCTTCGCTTTTAATATCACAGCTCCTATTTTTGTGATGCTCTTTCTCGGCATCTGGCTGAGAAAGCGCAATATGATTAACGACGACTTCATCAAAACCGCATCACAATTGGTGTACAACATTGGCTTGCCGGTGATGTTATTTATCACCAGCGCCACCACTGATCTATCGCATATTAGCGATTGGAATTTATTGATTGCCTTCTGCTTAATGACTGGATTAGTTTTTATTGGCAGTTTGATGACGGCGCATTGGCACTGCAAAAACCCGCGCGATGAAGGCGTATTGGTGCAAGGTGCCTTTCGCGGCAATTTGGTTATTCTGGGGCTGGCATTTTGTGCCAACGCTTACGGCGAAAAAGGTTTGGCGCTGGCCTCCCTACCCGTTGCTATGACGGTAGTGTTGTACAACGTATTATCGGTTTACGTGTTGAATCGCAGTTTGCACCATGCCAATAACTCACTTGTGCCGACACTGCTGGGCATTGTGAAAAACCCTTTAATTCTCGCTATATTTTCTGGCTTCGCAGTAAATGGAATTGGCCTGCAACTGCCCAATGTGATTATGGATAGCGGAAAATATTTGAGCCAGATGGTGCTGCCGCTGGCGCTGATTTGTATCGGTGGCTCGCTGAGTTTATCCCGACTGGCACGCATAGACGCTACGACCTTAAGCGCATGCCTATGGAAATTAATTCTTTCGCCGATTATCGCCTGTGCTATCGCGATTAGCTTGGGGCTCAATGGCGATGCCTTGGCCGTGTTATTTTTATTGGCTGCATCGCCCACAGCAACCATCAGTTTTGTGATGGTGCAAGCCATGAAAGGCAATAGTGAATTGGCGGCCAATATAGTGGCTCAAACCACCCTTTGGTCGCTTATCACCGTGACCTTGGGTTTATGGGTGCTGCAAATACTGAAGGTGGTTTAACCAAACCAAACTTCTGGCAAACCGGTAGCAGTGGTTTTAAAAATAAAGAGGTTGCCCGCCTCTGGTTGCCGGGCAAGCGCGTCATGACTCAACCCCCCACGCGCGCTAGTGACGGCCAATAAATTAAATTCATTGCCGCCAAATGCCACGCAGGTTGGTTGCGATACCGGCATATCCAACACCAAATCTTTAGTGCCGTCAGGCGCATAGCGCACTACTCGGCTACCGCCCCACTGGGCATTCCACACATAGCCTTGCGCATCGACACATGCACCATCTGGCTCCACACCAATTTCTGTGTGCGCAAAAATTTCCGGATTGGATAACTCGCCCGTGTGCGCATCAAAATCATAAACACGAATACTATGGGTAGGTGAATCGGCGTGATACAACTTGCGCGAATCCGGGCTCCAGCAGAGTGAATTGGAAATCATCAAGCCACTAAAATGTTTGCTCAGCGTAAGTTTGTGATCTAAACAATAGAGCCCCGCACTTTGCTCCGGTGTATTTTTTTGCTCGACAACTGTGCCCATCCAAAAGCGTCCCTGACGATCACAGCGGCCATCGTTGGCACGATTGCCAATTACATCAACTTCCGGTTTTGCAATCCACTCAACTGCGCCGGTTGTGATATCAAACCAGGCAAAACCTGATTCAAACGCCGCGAGAATACGCGCATCATTTTTTGCAAAGGAAAAACAACCGAGGCGCTCGGGCAAATCCCAGTGGGTTAATTGTTTATCGCTGATGCGGTAGCGATACAGTTTTGCAGCATGAATATCGGTCCACCAAAAACAGCCGTCCTGATGATTCCACTGCACGCCTTCGCCGAGCAAATTGGCGCAGGGGACTATATCGATAAGAGTCAGTGCAGTCATAGTATTCACTTTTTGTTGTTGAATTAAATAAAGCAGATTATAACAGTTAAAAAAAATGCCTCGAACAGAGGCATTTTTTTAATCAGTGACAGAGACTACGCAACTTACCACCAAGTAGCATAGATGGCGACTAGGATCAGGATTACACCCACTGATGCAATATTAAACCCTGAGGTAGTTTTAAAGCTCACATCATCCAAATGAATGGCGTTGGCTTGCTCTTTGGCACCGCCCAGCAAGGTTACTACTGCAGCTAAGACACAGCACAGTATAAACACCACGCCCACGCGATCCATAAAGGGGAACTCAGGCAAAAACTTGTAGAACATTGCCGAAAACAAAACTGATGCAATTGCAGCAGCCAAAGCGGAGTTGGCCGAGGCTTTTTTCCAGAAGAAACCAAACAGGAAAATCACCACAATGCCGGGGGTAAAGAAGCCAGTGAATTCCTGAATAAATTGGAAGGCTTGCTGTGACTGACCGACCAGAGGTTTGGCCAACAATATTGCAATCACCATGGCAATTAAGGCAGTTGAGCGACCAACAAATACTAACTTGTGCTCAGTTGCATTTGGGTTAATCAATTTTTTATAAACATCCATCGTAAAAATGGTGGAAATACTGTTGCTCATAGAACTGAGTGACGATGCAATTGCGGCGACCAAGGCGGCAAAGGCAATGCCGAGCAAACCATGCGGCAATAGTTTCATCATTTCTGGATAGGCTTGGTCTGGTTTGCTTAAATCTGGCGCCAGTACCACCGCGCAAATACCTGGCAGCACTACAATGATAGGAACAAATAATTTTACATAAGCCGCAAACGCCATGCCTTTTTGCGCTTCTTGCAAACTTTTTGCTGCGAGCGCGCGCTGAATAATATATTGGTTAAAACCCCAATAGCTGATATTCATAATCCACAAACCACCAATCAAGACCGATATACCCGGCAGACTAATGTAGTTGGGATTATCTTGCGCCAAAATCATATCGAATTTTTCTGGTGCTTTCTCCACAAGCATTGCAAAACCAGAGATCACACCGGTATCGCCAGAGATTTGGTTGAGCGCGAGATAACTCACAAACAGACCGCCCAAGACCAGTAAAACAACTTGAATAATATCAGTCATAGCTACCGCTTTCAGGCCGCCATAAACCGAGTAAGCCATAGAGAACATTACTAAAAAGATCATGCCGTACAACATGTCGATACCCAAAAATTGGGAGATCGCCAACGAACCTAAATACAAGACCGAGGTGAGATTTACGAAGGTGTAAAGGGCGAGCCAGAAAATCGCCATGATGGTGCGCACGCGCCCGTCATAACGATTCTCTAAAAATTGCGGCATGGTGTAGATGCCTTTGGCGAGAAAAATTGGCAGGAAATATTTGGCGATCACGATCAAGGTGATGGCTGCCATTAATTCGTAAGCGGCGATGCCCATACCAATCACATAACCGGAGCCGGACATACCGATAATTTGTTCGGCGGAAATATTGGCGGCAATTAAAGACGCGCCTATCGCCCACCAAGGCAGGGATTTACTCGCGAGAAAATAATCGTTGGCATTTTTTTCGTGGCCTTTTTCGTCGCGCGACACCCAGTAAGCAACAAATAGCAAAATCAGGGTGTATGCAACCAATACCCCCATATCGAGTCCGTTTAAAATCATGATTGACCTCTATGTAGTAGTGCGTATCGTGAGCGCACTTTGTTATTAAAAAATTTTGTTTTTATGAGTGGGAACAGCGCCTCTAACAATTCCGCCCGCCACTTAAACAAGAAGCATTCATTAGGCTGACTAATGAATGCTTCCGGATTAAGACTTGTCGCAATGCGCGTGCAATTACTCGCAATACTTCAATAGCGCAAATTAAATTCTCCCACCATCGACAATAAATTCTTGTGAAGTGATCATGGCTGAATCATCTGCGGCCAAAAATAACGCCAGATTGGCGACATCGTGTGCGCCCAAACGTTTTTTAAGGCACACACGCTTCATCAATTCTTTTTCTTCATCCTCACTCAACCACTTTTCCAGTTGTTTGGGTGTTGCCACCCAACCGGGAAGAATAGAATTTACGCGAATATTATCCGGGCCATAATCCGTCGCCAATGCTTTGGAAATACCCAAAATACCGGCTTTGGCAGTGATATAACCGGCCAGTCGCGGTGGACCAAATTGCACATTGATCGAGCTGATATTAATGATCGATCCACCACCTTGCGCAGCCATCATCGGCTGCACGGCTTGTGCAGCAAAAAACACCGGATGCAAGTTAACCGCCAAACCGCGGTGCCAGTCCGCCTCGGTAACGCTTTGGGTATCAAAGCGCTGGTCGTTAGCGGCATTATTAATCAACACCTGAATATCGCCCTGAGCTTGTTGCGCTTCCACAATACTACGCTGCAATGCACTTATATCGCTCACATCACACACTTTGAACCAAGGCCGGACATAACCTTTTGCCATCAACTCTTCGCATAACGCCTGGGCGCTCGGCTCATCTATATCGACAAAGGCTACCTTGGCGCCCTGTGCGGCAAAGGCCTCCACCAAGGCAGCACCTATACCAGTAGCGCCGCCAGTGATAAACACACTGCGATCCTGCAAGCTCGGGTAGCGGGTATACCCGGAATGGGCTGAGTAGCTATACATGTTGAGTTCTCTCTGGGTTTATACGCCATTCGTTATACACATAGGCACCTTTAAGCATAGGCAGCAGTTTGAGACCTGCACTTGCTATTTAGGTTTAACCAGAGACACATTGATCAACTGAATCACTTCTTGCAGCAATGTTTTTACTGCTTTACTCGCCTCCTCTTGATCGCCCGCACAGATCGCATCATATATTCGCTTGTGATCGTCATAATCTGCAGTGAGCACGCCTTTTAGCTGATTGGTGCTGGCGATACTGACGCGCAACGCCACTTGAATAAACTCGCGCAGCTGGAAGAAGAACCGGTTGTTGCTCGCCGCCAAAATCGCACAGTGAAACTCTATGTCAGCCGAGAGAGGATCATCCAACCCTTCATCGGCGCGTTTCATCCGCGCCAAGGCGTCGCCAATCAGCTTGATTTTGGCTTTATCTTGCTTGTTTTCTGCCGCCAGTACCGCTGCTTCCGGCTCTATCGCCATACGCAATTGGGTGAATTCACGCAGCAGCTCCAACGACGGGCGCGCATTGAGTGTCCAACTGAGCACATCGGCGTCAAACATATTCCAATGGGTACTGGGCATAACCCGAATACCCTGCCGCGGGCGTGAGGCAATCAGCCCTTTTGCCGTTAGCATTTTTACCGCTTCGCGGGTCACGCTGCGGCTGATATTAAATTGTTGTGATAACTCCGCCTCAGTAGGGAAGGATTTATCAATCGCATATTGACCCTGAACAATTGCCGCACCCAATTGATGGGTTAACTGGTGAGTAAGGTTACGCCCTGTATCCAGCATAGTTATTTAGCCTATTTATATTATATATTTACAGGGTATCCGACAAGACTTAATTTGCCGTTGCTGTCATCTGCTCAAGCCGTGGGAGGATAACGGATACCACTGGTGTTTGACCTGAAAACGAAAAAACCCGCGCCTGCTAACAGGCGCGGGTTATTTAACAAGAGGATGTCGCTTTAGTCACGCAAAAAATACGCAACCGGGGAAATCACCGGCTTATTCCTTGTTATTAACGTTTTCAGCGATCTCTTCAAGATTCGAGTGGCGCACATCTTCACCGTTGACCAGATAAATCACGTATTGCGCCAGATTGCGTGCATGGTCGCCGATGCGCTCTAACGCGCGCAACGACCACATGATATTCAGTACCCGCGTAATACTGCGCGGATCTTCAATCATAAAGGTCACCAACTCGCGCATCGCCGTGCTGTATTCCATATCGACTTGTCTATCGGTTTGCACAACAGTCAGCGCCAGATCCATATCGAGACGTGCAAACGCATCGAGCGCATCCTGTAACATGCGCGCCACATTGCCGCCGATATGGCGCACTTCAATGTAACCGCGCGGCGCCAAACCATCTTTATGCATCGCAATCGCCTGACGGGCAATTTTTGTTGCCTCATCGCCAATACGCTCCAAATCGGTAATCGCTTTGGTGACGGCGATCACCAAACGTAAATCGCTGGCGGCTGGCTGGCGACGGGCAAGAATGCGAATGCACTCTTCATCGATTGCCATTTCCATCGAATTCACTTTTAAATCTGCGCGGACCACTTGCTCGGCGCGTTCCACATCCGCATCGATCAACGCCTGAATTGCATCGTTAACTTGACGCTGCGCCATGCCGCCCATTTCCGACAAATGGGTGCGAATTGCTTCAAGCTCAATATTGTATTGCTGCGAAATGTGATGTGTGTGACTCGTAATGTCCATAACCATGATGCGCCTCCGCATTAACCGTAACGGCCGGTGATGTAATCTTCAGTTTGTTTTTTGCTGGGGTTTGTAAAGAGCGTGTCCGTTAAACCGTGCTCGATCAAATCGCCCATATACATAAACGCGGTGTAATCTGAAACGCGGGCGGCCTGTTGCATGCTGTGCGTTACGATCACGATGGTGTACTGGTGCTTCAATTCGTTGATGAGTTCTTCAATTTTCAACGTGGAAATTGGATCCAGCGCCGATGCCGGTTCATCCAATAAGATCACTTCCGGTTCAATCGCAATTGCGCGTGCGATCACTAAACGCTGTTGTTGACCGCCGGACAAACCAAATGCGTTTTCGTGCAAACGGTCTTTTACTTCATCCCACAGCGCGGCGCCTTTCAATGATTTTTCTACTACTTCATCTAATACACGTTTAGATTTCACGCCCTGTAAGCGTAGACCATAAGCCACGTTTTCATAAATGGATTTTGGAAACGGATTGGGTTTTTGGAACACCATTCCTACCTGGCGACGCAATTCCGCCACATCGACACTTTTATCGTAGATGTTTTGACCATCGAGTAAAATTTTTCCTTCTACACGACAGGAGTCAACCAAATCATTCATGCGATTGAAGCAGCGCAACAGCGTAGATTTACCGCAGCCAGACGGGCCAATAAAGGCGGTGACTTTTTTCTCCGGTATTTTTAAGCTCACGCTATTTAATGCGCGCTTTTGATCGTAGTACAAGTTGAGATTGTCTACTTCAAGCTTGATCGGTTCCACCAATGCTATCGGACTCATATGTTGTGCCTGTCTTTAAAAAACCAAAAGAGAATTCGCTGAATTATTTCAATTTAATGACAAATTTATTGCAGCGGTTTAATCCGATGCGCCACGATATTTTTCGCGCAAATTATTGCGGATTTTGATCGCGGCAATATTTAATACGATGATCAACAGCACCAATGTCAATGAGGTTGCATAAACCAATGGACGCGCCGCCTCTACGTTAGGGCTTTGAAAGCCGACATCGTAAATATGAAAACCCAAATGCATAATTTTTTGATCCAAATGCAAGTAGGGGTAATTGCCATCGACCGGTAATGCCGGCGCTAGCTTCACCACACCTACCAACATCAGGGGCGCCACTTCACCGGCTGCACGGGCAATTGCCAGAATCAAACCAGTCATCATCGCCGGAGTGGCCAGCGGCACTACTACTTTCCACAAAGTTTCCGCTTTGGTTGCACCCAGGGCGAGGCTGCCTTGGCGAATGGTGCTAGGAATACGCGATAGACCTTCTTCAGTGGAGACAATCACAATCGGCAAGGTCAACAGTGCCAAGGTCAGCGATGCCCAAAACAAACCGGGCGTACCAAATGTTGGCGATGGCAATGATTCGGGATAAAACAACTGATCGATATTGCCGCCGAGGATGTAAACAAAAAAGCCCAGACCAAATACGCCGTATACAATTGAAGGCACACCAGCGAGGTTGTAAACCGAGATGCGAATAATCTTTAGCACTGTGCCCTGTTTGGCGTATTCACGCAGATAAATCGCCGCCAGTACACCCAGTGGCGTCACCATGATCGACATCACAATCACCATGGTGACTGTGCCGAAAATGGCCGGAAAAATCCCGCCTTCGGTATTGGCTTCGCGGGGTTCGTCGGTCAGAAACTCCCAGAAGCGGTCGCCGTATTGCACCAGCTTGCCCAGCACACTCATTTCATTGGGGCGAGTGATGCGCACAATGTGGTTAAACCCAATCACCGCTTCTTTGCCTTCGCCAGTGCGCACTTGCAATTTGTCGCGCGTGGCTTGCGCAAGAATATCGTCGCGGCGCGTTTTAATGATGGCGTACTCCGCTTCCAGTGCCGCGCGTCGCTCTGCCATATCAGCATCGGCCAAAGCCATCGCCTCGCCTTTAAGGCCATCCAATTCCAAACGGCGACGCTCAAGGCGCAAATCATCCATACGTTTGTTAATACGACCTATATCAATCTTTTCGATGCGACTTACTTGCTGATGTAAATCCAGAGCACGACTTAAACGGCTTTCCAACTCCTGCCAAAAGCCCGTATCACCCAATTTGGAAACGACTGCACCGCCCTCTTGAATCGCAACGGGAAAACCGTAAAAGTTGCCCCACTCTCGGCGCTCAATTGAAATTGCATCGGCGGGATACTGCCACTCATCCATGCCCATATCCAAAAACCAGACGAAATCGCGACCACTAATGTCGCGGTTGCCCAGTTTGAACAGATGGCGAGTAATCAACTCCACATTCGCAGGAACTTCATAACCGCCGTCGCGCGCGACCGCGGCCGGAATAACCTCATCGCGGACAAACTCACCCATCACAATGTGCTTCTCGCCACTGCGATCCGTAATGGAAGTTTGCAAAATATCGGCAGGCCAGAAGTGGCCAAAGCCGCGTACCGCAATTAGCCCGAGCAGGCCGACTACCATAATCATGCACAGGGCGACTGCACCACCATTGAGCCAAACCCAAGGTGAACCGCTTTGAAACCAGGAAGTCTGTTTACTTGATAATTTT
>CAXAVL010000112.1:0-13720 GCA_963971905.1 uncultured Cellvibrio sp. | reverse complement strand
GGCCCGCGCGGCCTGCAACCAGCGGGCACGCTGATGCAAAATATGTGTGTGTTATTTGAATCAGCCGCGACTGAGCCAGGTTATTTTTGTTTGCGCTTTAATACTCAATCGAGTTTTTTCCCGGTTTTTTTTAAAGGTCGCACCGGGCGCTCAGGAGAGATTTATGCCATTGATAGTCAGGGCCGATTTACTACTCCTGCCCGCTTTGCACCAGCGGATACCAGTCGCGCTGCGGTTGGCCCGCAACCGCAACTTACCCTTATTGGTACTGAAGTGCGCCGCCCGCGTAAGCCTGGGCAACAGGCAGCGTTCACCGAGATGGTGGACTTTTTAATTAATCAACAAACTGAGTCGATCAGCGTTGGCTATGCGGATTATCGCGGTGTTGCTGTTGTCGGTGCGGGCCGCTGGATTGATGAGATGGAGTTGGGGTTGATCGTCGAACAGGATGTGGATGAAGCGATGGAACCCTATATTGCTTCACGCAATATTATTATCGGTTTGAGTGCGGCGGCGATTCTGTTAATTGTATTACTGACTGTGACGGCGATTATTAATCGCCGCAATGCGTTGATGCGTGAAGGTCGCTTCCACTCGCTGCTGGATAATTTGCCCGCGCCCATTCATATGACCTCGCTTGATCATGTCTTAACGGTGGTTAATCCCGCTTTTTGCGAAATAGTGCAACTTGCGGAGTCTGATCTTTTAGGTCAATCGCTATATGAATTGCCCTTACCTGTGTGGCTTAAACCGCTATTGCAAGCTGAAGAGCGAGTGGGCGCCGAGTCATACCGGAAAGATTACATTACAGAGTTGCGCATGCCTGACGGCACGCCCTGTTATTTTCGCATTGCACGTTTTCCGGTGACCTATACCCAAGGGCAAGAGCCGCAGGCGTATGCGGGTATTTGGGTGGATGTCACCGAGCGGGTTGTCGCCAATCAGCGGCTGGAAGAGGTCAATCAAAATCTGGAAAAAATGGTCAATGAGCGCACCCATGAACTGATGTCTGCAAAAGATGCAGCGCTTGCTGCGTCGCAAAGCAAGGCGGAATTTCTCGCCAATATGAGCCATGAAATTCGCACGCCACTCAATGCCATTATCGGCCTCGCGCATATCGCGCTGGCTAATAAATCTGAACTTAAACAGCGCACCTATTTGGAAAAAATGCGCGATTCAGGTGAGCACCTACTACAAATCATTAACGATATTTTAAATTTTTCACGCATGGAAGCGGGTAAGCTTATCCTCGATCACAGTGAGTTCTCCATCGATCAATTGGTCGATAAAGCGGTGGATTTGGTGTGGGACAAGGCTTCGGAAAAAGGCCTGCAAGTGAATGTCGAAATTGACCCAAAAATTCCCAAACTGCTGTTGGGTGATGCGCTTAGGTTGGGCCAAATTCTGATTAACTTTTGCGCCAATGCGGTGAAGTTTACTGATCAGGGCGGTATCAGTATTCGCGTTACCAAAGTGCGTGATTGGCAGGAGCGTGTCGAATTGTTATTTGAAGTGGAAGATACCGGCATTGGTATCGACACTGAAAAAATGAAAAATTTATTTCAGCCATTCCAACAAGTAGATGCCTCCAGCGCACGCCGTTTTGAAGGTACAGGCTTGGGTTTGTCGATTTGTAAAAACCTTGCTGATTTGATGCAGGCGCGCATCGATGTAAAAAGTACTGCAGGGGAGGGCAGTTGTTTTCGCTTGCGGGTGAAGTTGGAAAAACATCATCACACCTCTGCACCGGATGTATTGCAGATTGATCCTAACCCTAAAAAATTAGCGCTAAGCGATTGCCGTATTTTGGTGGTGGAAGATAATCTGCTGAATCAGGAAATTATCTTGTCGCTGCTGGAGTCTATGGATGCAGCGGCTATTTGTGTTGGCTCAGGCGCGGAAGCTATTGCCATCATTCAACAGCGGGCATTTGATTTGGTATTAATGGATATTCAGCTGCCCTGTATGGATGGTGTTGAAGCGACCGCGCGTATTCGCGCCTTGCCCGAGGGTAAGCACCTGCCGATTATAGCGGTGACCGCCAATGCCTTGCCGGGCGACAAAGAAACCTATTTGGCCGCAGGCATGGATGATTACTTATCCAAGCCCATTGAGCCCAGGCAACTGCACCGCATTTTGGAACAGTGGGGGAGCATCTGCCGTGCGGCGGCTGATCCGATACCACAAGCCAGCGGCTTCGAATTGTTACATAACGGTGGAATCGATACCGCGCGTGCGCTGCATAATTTAATGAATAATGAAGCCTTGTATCGTCGCTTGCTGGAACGATTTGCGCGGGAGCGCGCCGAATTTTCAGTGCAATTACCGCTATTGCTAGCAAGCAATGTAGCGGAAGCGCTCAATCAGGTGCACTCGTTAAAATCCCTTGCCGGTAGTTTGGGAATGAATCAGTTGGAGATTTGTGCATTTAATCTTGAGCAAGAATTACACGCAGGTGGGTGGCACCAGATATCGGTAGATAAACTAAGCAAGGAATTGGTTGCGATGGTGGAATTGGTTACACTGGGGTTAGGTCTACAATATAACGAATAAAGTAGGGGGCGCTATGCATACACTCATGGTATTGGTTGGCGGGTTTGTTTTGCTGTTTTTTTGTCAGCTGCTCGCTCGAGTATTTGCCGGGGCTGGGGTAAAACCTATGGCCAAAGCAGAGCTACTATTTATCCCACTCTGGTTTGTTATTACTGCAGTCAATATGTGGTTCGGTATTAACCGTGCGGGTTACACTTTCATCCAGGAATTGCCGGTTTTTCTGTTGGCTTTTAGTATTCCTGCGGCTGCAGCATTCCTCACTTGGTGGCGGCTTACTCATTTGAAAAAATGACAATCACGTGGTACCGATAATGTAAAAGCGCGATTGCCATTTTGCTTAGCTAAACTTATTGTGCCGGTTCATCACCCGGCAACATCACCATCCAACCCACGCCGAATTGATCTGTTACCTGACCGTAAAGCGGCGACCAAAAGGTTTTGCTTAATGGCATATCGACCTTGCCGCCATTGCTCGCCAGTGCGGTAAAAATGCGCTGGGCTTCATCTGCGCTGGGTACATTTAATGCGATGCGGAAACCACTAAATTTGTCTACGTCATTACAGCCGTCCGACACCATCATCCGTACGTTGCCAAGGCTAATTTCTGCGTGCATCACTTTGTTTTCAAAGCCTGGCTGTAATATACCTTCGGGCATTGGCTCCGGCGATTCATTAAAGCGAATTAAAAATTTAATTTCGGCACTCAAGTGTTGTTGATAAAACGCCAGCGCCTCGTCGCAGCGACCTGAGAAGAATAAATAGTTATTTACCTCTACTTTTTGCATTGCAATCGTCTGGCGTAACGCGTTTTCTTTTTCTCGTATTACGCCATCGGGATCTGCTGCGGCAAAATCATCCATCTCATAGAAGCTGCGGATTTCGATATCGGAATCTTCGTCGTCCATCGGGTTGGGGCACTTCTTCACCCATTCGACCGCTTCTTCCATCGACTTTACATTCCAAATCCAATAACCGGCGATTAATTCATTGGTCTCGGTAAATGGGCCAGTGGTCACTACACGTTTATCGCCACTGAAGCGTACGCGCACACCTTGGCTGCTGGGTTTTAGTCCATCGCCGGATTCCATAATGCCGGCTTTCACCAGCTCCGCATTAAAATTCATCATCGCTGTCATTAATGCTTCTGTCGGCATTTTCCCCGCTTCTGAACCTGGGGATGCTTTTACCATGACCATCACTTTCATATTGGATTTCCTTTATAGGCTAGTGTTAAGGATCGGGATTGGTTGTTGCTATCCAGTAGTCGAATGAGTATCGGGGAAATCGACAACTGCATCTCCAGCCGTTTCATTAATAACTTGCTGCGCAAATCGTTCTGCTTGCGCTGCCGCCAAGTTTATTTCCAAGGTGACTTGGGTGGCGTAATCCACCTGTAAAATTTGCCCTTGATAGAGCGCAACAAGGTGGCGGATTTTTGTCTCCCGCGCAAAATCTACCGCCACTTGGATATGTACACTCGGTGTTACTGCCACCAATTGCGCCGCATTGACGGCTGCAGATACCGCGCCCGAATAAGCGCGCACCAAACCACCCGCGCCCAGCTTCACTCCACCAAAATAGCGCACCACTACGGCGAGCGAATTGCCTACCTCCCGTTCAGTCAGCACGTGCAACATAGGTTTTCCCGCCGTGCCGGATGGCTCACCGTCATCGCTAAAGGCCTGGGTTTGTGGCTGCCGCGTATTGCCAATCACATAAGCCCAGCACACATGGTTGGCATCGGGATACTGTTTGCGGTAGGCATCAACATTTGCAATCGCTTCTTCGCGTGAAGTCACGGGATGAAGAAAGGTTAAAAAATCGCTGTTCTTTTCTTCAGTGGCAGATTCAATTGCGTCGGCGAGGATGGTGTAGGAGGACATGGTCTGGATACTGTCTCAGTGGGGGCGTTTGATACCTCTAATCCCAGAGGGGTTGGGAGGTTGGGCATTGTACCCCCTCACTTTATTCCCCAGCCTATATTTTTATCGCGCTGCTTATCGCCCCTCTTCGTTGGTAATACCGTTTTTATATTGGTAATTCCAATTTTCTCTTTTTGTTTCCTGTTAAGGTTACTAAAGTACACGTTTATTGTTATTACCAATTTTATTATTTAAAAAAATTAGGGGAATTTTTCACATTTCTTATACTCAGAAAATCGCGCCATAAAACATCACTGCGGTTGATATACAAGCCAAGTTTTTGTTTGAAAGAAGTGATTAATCAAGTAAAGCTTATATTTTTCAAATAATTACAATGTTTTTGCGGCGCAATAAAAAACCAAAAAGAACTCTGGCGTGGAAAAGCGGCATCTACTTTTTATCTTTTGCGGCAACACTTTTTGATTGGTAATACCAATTAATGAAAATAAGAATTACCAATGCATCTGGTTTTTGTTGTGGGCGATGTTTAATATTGTTGACGAACACAACTGAAGTGGTCGAACACCTTCTGACGGATTAGCGGCAACCCACAATAATTTCTAATAAATCACAGGTAACTATCTATGTTGAACTATAAACACGCAATTGCCGCGCTCGGCATTTGCATTTTCCCTGCGTCTTTATCTCATGCGGCTTCTGTATCGCTTAGCAATAATGGCTTTGAAAGCAGCTGGACTGGCTGGACCGTTAGTAGCAGTGGTGCGGCCATCTCTACTAGCGATGCTTACGCAGGCAGTAAATCGGCAAAATTGTCTTCCTCTTCAGGCACCTTTTCGCGTGTGGTTAGCGTTTCAGCCAACACCAATTACAGCCTGAGCGCTTATATTTTGGGTAAGGGTAAGCTGAATGCCGTCGTTAGTGGCACTACTTATACTGCCTCTCATAGCGGCAGCAGCTGGACTAAAAAAACGGTGACCTTTAACTCTGGTTCTGCCACTAGCATTACTATTTCGGGTACCTATAACAGTGGTGAGGGTCGTTTCGATGCGTTCACTCTGGATTCAACCAGCGTTGCCTCTTCTTCCGCGGCATCATCGGTAGCGACTTCTGTTGCCTCAAGTGCAGCCTCTTCCGCAGCGGCAGCGCAAACCTTTACCAATCCTGGCTTTGAAAGCAGCTGGACCGATTGGACCAGCAGTGGCAGCGCCGCTATTTCAACCAGCGACGTTTATGAAGGCGCAAAGTCGGCAAAAATCGATGGCTCCAGCGGTATTTTCTCCCGCTCTTTAAGTGTTTCTGCTAACACCACTTACACTCTGAGTGCCTATTTGCTGGGCAAGGGCAAGCTGACTGCAACCCTTAATGGCACCACTTACACACAAGCTGGCGATACCAGCAGCTGGGCCAAGCAAAGCCTTACCTTCAGCACTGGTTCTGCAACTTCAGTGACCATTGCAGGCGCATACAATGGTGGCGAAGGTCGCTTTGACAGCTTTGCTTTAGTGGGTGGTGGAGTGGTTGCATCCAGTGCGGCATCTAGCACTGCTCCGGTTGCCAGCTCATCTAAATCATCTGTCGCCGTTAGCAGTAGCTCATCAAGCTTGGCTTCTTCCGTTGCGTCCAGTTCAGCGAATCCCAATGGTGTGCCGGCAGATCTTTCCGATGTGCAGTTCTTAAAAAATTGGAAAATCACTTTACCAATTAGCTTCATTAATGACTCCAATAAAGCCGGTGAAATCAAGCATCCCACACTGAAAACCTACAGCCATCCAGATTACTTCAAGCTTGGTGTCAATGGCACTAGCATAGTGTTTAAATCCATCGCCGGCGGCGCCCGCACCAGCACTGGCACCGCGTATGCGCGCTCCGAACTTCGTGAAATGCAAAGCGACGGCACTACCAATGCTGCGTGGAATTGTACTGGTACGAGTAATGGCATGAGCGTTCGCCAAAAGTTGTTAACCACCACCAAAACCGACGCGCCTAACGCAACTGTGGCACAGATTCACGATTCATCTAACGATAACTTGATGGTGAAATATTTTGGTCCGGCTACTGGTGCCAATGGCGTCTCGGATACCGGAGTAATGGAAGCCCGCTTCAATAACGATACAACTACCGTAGTATTGGATACTGCTTACAAGCTGGGTGATGAGCACACTATTGATGTAACCACTACGCCGTCAGGCATGCGTGTTGTTTACAAAAATCTCCGCACTGGTGCAACCAAAGACACCCGCAACCCTGCAACAGGTAAAGATATTGCAATGGTCGGAGTCGTAGGTTCTTGCTACTACAAAGCGGGCTTGTATATTCAAACCTGTTCGAAAATCGATTATTTAGGCAACACCAACTCAGTATGCGTTGCGAAAAACTTCGCCGAAGGTCGCTATGCCACAACTTGGGATAGCTCAACCTTGGAGATGTACTCGTTGATTCTGACTAATCCGCAGTAAGTGCAAACAACATCTACAGGAGGCGCCCTGCCTTCGGTGGATATTGATGAAGCAATAAAAACCCCCAACATAATCAATATGTTGGGGTTCGTTATGTGGTGGAGTCGGGGGGGGATTTGCTCCCGGATACACCTAACTCATTGATTTTTAAGCCTTCAGCACCCTTGTAGATTGCGTTGGTGCACCAAATTTGTGGATCATTTTGGGTGGTTTATATAAAAAATGAGGAGTTGAACCGGCGTCCATAAATAAGGTGCGGGAGGATTTGAAACTGGGTTCAAAATGGCTGTTGTTCTGATTCTTTTCTCTCGGGTGATTCATAAAAAGCGAACATGGTTTTTGTGGTTAGAATTGCGATCCTTTTATGCGGTAATAGATGCCACATTTTCTATTTGTGAAAAATCGATACTTTTTAAAAATGCTGTTTCGCTATCCTTCGCGTGCGCTAATAAATACTGATGGGCGCATAACAAAAAGGACTGCATATGACTGTATTAACTCCCCCCAAAAGTGGCTTTGAAAAGTGGCAGGACGGGCTAAAAAAAGCTGTTGGTGATGCACGGTGGAATGCTTGGGATTGTGAAATTCAAATAGCAGTAAATGAATACAATCGGCATTTATCGGGCGTAGCAGGATATAGATCCCTTGATTGGTTATTCATTAAGGCCATGCTCTGGACGGAGACTGGTGCCGGGTCTTCTGAGTGGAATATCAAGCCTATGAGAATTGGGGTATATAGCGACCCCGGACTAACCTCTTTTCTTTCCGGTAATGAGGGCGGTAATTTAATACTGCCACAAGCATGGAGGGGTAGGCTCACGCTTAGTTCGGTCAGAGTTAATCCTGTCCATAACATTCGCGCTGGTATTGGTTATCTGTTGATGAAACTTGCTACTTATGAATATCGTAGTGTGGCTGATACAGATACAAACATTTACGAAGTCACTGTAAAGGCTGGGGATAGTTTCGATAAAATTGCCAAAGCTCATGGCACTACAATTGAAGTATTAACCAACCACAATCCCTCCGCTATTTTGCTACAGAAAGGACAGGTGCTGAAGTATCAAAAGGCATCTGTAAAAAGAGTTATCGTTGGCTGGAGGCCAATATCAACCCAAGCCATTGCCCAACGCTATAACGGCGGCGGCGACCCCAACTACGCTAAAAAACTAGACTACGCCTTATCCCTAATACGCAAAGGAAAAGCAGCTGTATGCGCAAATTAGTAATTATATTTTGGCTTGGGATTTTGTTGTCATTAAGTCATTCGTCCTTAGCTAACAGTGAAATCAAAAGTGAATTTGAGCTTCGTGATGAGTGCTCATATGACCCAGTTGGCATTCGTGAATGTCTACAGAAAAAATTGAAGTCGAGCGAACTTAATCTAAAAAGTGCCGAAGGCAAAGTGAGTCAATACTTGGAAAAATGGGATGAAGATCCTGACTATATTAGTGCTGCAAAAGCCAAGCTTAAAAGTGCGAATGAAGAGTTTGTTAAGTACAGAGAAGCACAGTGTCAATTTGCCTTGTCGCTTGGCGGTGGCGCAATTGGTAATGCGCTTGATGTAAGACGATTCGCTTGTATTACTGAGTTAAATAATCGGCGTGCGGAACAGTTGCTTAGCTCGATTGTTGCTCTTCCTTTGCGATAAACATGTTATGAGTTGTAATGCTAAAGTGCCTCCAAAAGTGGAGGCATTCGACTATAGCGGTTACTATGAGGTATTCACATTTGTCTGTGGAGCATTTGAGTGATGCAGTCCTTAAAAATGCAATAGCTTTTTAGTTTACTTTATATGAATTTAAAATACGTATGCTTCCGTTTTTAAACGGATCATTTAATTTCTTTGTTTTTTTGGCGGAGGAAATTAGCAGCTCCCTGAAAAGTGACATGATAGATAAAGAAACATTAAAAAAATAATCTACATCAGAGCTTGGAGGTTTTAGTGATGTGAATTCGATAGGATACTTTTCCCAGTCAGTGGATATTTTCGACAATCGTCTTTCTATATCCACGTTGACATCGTGCGGATACCAAACCCCATGTGTATGCTTGTAGTTGACATCATTTCTAATTGATGAAAGCCAGTTTCCCTTCTCAGTGCATCTCGAGTAAGTTATTCCTGTCTTTATAGATTCCAAAATTTCTAATGTTTCTAGTTTGAACTTAGACAAAGTTTCCGTTGCATGTGTTGATTCTATGAGTGAATTTATAAGTTTAAGAAAAGATGCCCACAGATCGGCATGACTATCAGACAGCTTTTTTACTTTTACATCTGTAAAAGTATTATTTGTCGAAACCAAATAGAAGCCTTTATCAATCCTAGTTATATCACCAGCTTTTTCAAACAATGCTGCAAGCTCATATATTTTTTGGGTGTGTTGCGGATCTAGCTGCGTAAATGAATATCCAAACATTCTGAGTATAGAATGTGCGGCAAAGAAAGCAGCGTAATAGCATCTAATTATGCCCCAGGCACCACTTTTCTTGAGTCCTGAGTCTGAATAAACACCAATGATACTTTCAATCGCTGCAATAGACATTCTATTGCATTCATTCGTCATTGCATTGATTAGCAGCGTGGGATTCGCAGGTCTTAATGAAAACTCTTTTTGTTCAATGTTTTCGTCAACATAGTAGCCTTGATTTGCCAGCCAACCTTTCACATCTATTTGCGAGTGTGATTTTTCTTCGAATACTTTGAGCCTTGAATGTTGAGTCAGTACATTAAGGATTGCGTTCATCAGAGCTTAAACTCGTCTTTGAGGCATGACTCCAAAATGGCTACTAAAGGCACATGTGCAGACCCTGATATTTTTAATTTTGATGCTTTGATGTTTCTACCTACTTTTTCCAAAAAATGAAAAAAATTATCTGCGTCGTATATTGCACCAAATCTATCCTTAACCTTTTCTGCGACTATAGGGAAAAAACCACATACACCTTTAAAAAAGGTGGCAGAATATAGGTATTCTGTGGCGTCATGCTTTGCCAGGATTGCTTCGCTGAATGCTATAAAATAATTATTTAAAATTCCGTAGATCTCGCTTTCACTTTTCCCGCCAAAAATTTTTGCTAAGGGTTTTATCGCGGTGTTGAATGTGCTTCGAGTTATCTTTCCTTTAATTTTGCTGGATGGTGAAAGTTTTCCGTAAAGTGCACTACCTGTTTCTTCTAAAAATAGATCAAATATTCCTCGAAGAAATTCTTCCTGAGAATTTTCATAATCAGCTAATTTTTTTATGTCTAGCAAAAGCTCAGGAGGGACACCTTTTTGCTTGGAATTTATATCGATAAACAATCTTGTTTC
This sequence comes from uncultured Cellvibrio sp., assembly GCA_963971905.1. Classification (GTDB taxonomy): domain Bacteria; phylum Pseudomonadota; class Gammaproteobacteria; order Pseudomonadales; family Cellvibrionaceae; genus Cellvibrio. Next base: position 3,518 of record CAXAVL010000112.1, on the reverse strand, counting down.
ATCGCGTTTTGACAGGCCAGAGTAGATGACTACAGGTACACGAAATGCTTTTTTAGCTAAGCTGAATCCGTACACTCGGTGCTGTCCATCGATAATCATGAACGCTTTTCTTATTTTTTTAAAACTAATTGATTTTTTACTGCTTGAGTAAGCCAAATCGGCGTCCTCCTGGGCAGACAAAACAATCGAGCTGGGAATCGTCCCGAGTCCACTATCAATGTAAGCAGCAATTTCTTTGGCTCGCTTTTCGTCCAGTACACGCTGAAAACCTTTGACCGGATCTTCGTCTCTACTGACAACAAAACAGGTCTCTGCAAGTAGATCGCTCGGTAATGTCAAAGAATAGAATTTATGATCGCCCTGTCTCACGAGACTCACACTTGCAAAGCTTTCTCTTTCTTCGGTGCTTTCCATATTGTTTTCTCACTAGTTGTATTTTAAATGACTATAAATGCTGGCTTTATATTTGGGAAGCAGCGTCAAGTAGGTAAACTGTAGGCATTTTTCAATTTATGATATTTGTAAAATAAAAAACCCTAACATATTCAATATGTTAGGGTTCGTTATGTGGTGGAGCCGGGGGGATTTGAACCCCCGTCCGCCAGCACTCCATCCTCGGCTCTACATGTTTAGAACCTCCTATTGATTTAGCGCTTTACAGCCCAGCGGGCGGGACGTAAAACGCGATCCTGATAAGTTTTAGCTGATCCACCCCAGGCAGGCTTCACTGCGATCCAGTTCTATATGACGGGCGTTAACGCGGTACTGGCACCTTGTTAAAGACCGTTAGCGGCGAACCGCTAAATGGTGCTTTCAAAAGCTGCTTACGCAGCTAATTGGGCACCGTAGTTGTCATCATTGGCAACTGTAAGTTTGCAGCTTTGGATTTACGTGATTGGCTACCCTCACGACATGCACCTAAGACTTTGTTACCAGCGTCGAATCCAAATCGACCCCAATCGCCTGACCTGAAGGGTTGTTCTTGCGATCTTCCCACGTCAAGGGGCGAGTGGGGCTATTGTAAGACGATGATCTCGTCTAGTCATCCTTTAATTTGATTTTTCAGGTATTAACGCGCTGGGGGGATTTGCGCAGGAAAAGGTAATTTTTTATAAAACCGGGTTTTGATTAGCGGCTATTGTCTTGAACTTATGGAAGAATGCGAGCGCGATGGAACCTTGGTGTATGTAGGAATCTATCGGGACTTAATCGGACTTTTAATTTATCCCGGAGTACAAAATGAGGATGTTTAATCAATGTGTGTGGGTGTTGGGAGCAGTCTTCGCAATTGCTGCGAGTGGCGCCAATGCGCAGAATAAAAAAGAAAGCCTTTCCCTTAGTCACAAGAAGGTGGATTTCACCAGTAAAGTGGGCGCTCCTGCGCCGGCCCCGGTAGTGATTACCGCTGATGTGAAAAATACCAAATCGACAGTGTATTTTGTGGTCGAATCCAATACGTCACTGATCAAGTCCACTAGTATCAGCACGACAGGCAAAAGCAGTGCGCAGATATTTTTATATCCCCAGCTCGCTGCCAAGTTACCAGCGGGTAAAAATACCGGAACTTTATTGGTCAAGGCGTGCACTAGCCCGAATTGTTCTACGCAATATCAAGGCAGCCCGGCGACTATCACGGTGAAATACAAAGTGGTAGACAAAACAAACTCCAGCAATTCGTCATCGAGCAGTTCCTCATCCAGTAGCTCTTCCTCTTTGCCCGCCGTTGCCTGCGGAGAGCAGCCTGGCGATGTTTTCTTTGATGAAGTGTGCGCACCTTGGCGCCCGGTGTCAGCCTATGAACAAAACTATGCTGATTACACAAATGCTTATGAAATTACCGATGGCAATGCTGGTGGCGGTGCGCGTTTCAATATTATCCAATCGTCTGATGCTGGCCGCAGCCAGGTGTTGGATATTGAATATCTCGCTGCGCCTGAATTTTTCAGTGCGGTGCGGATTCGTGTGCCTGAGTCAGAAAACAATGCTTTGGATATGAGCGACTACGCGAATGGGAAAATTATTTTTGATTTAAAAGTCATTAGCCATGGTACTGCTAATGCACCTCTGGAATTTAATTTGGATTGCAGTTGGCCTTGCACCAGTACGCCTAAATTTATTCGTGCTGACGTATTGAATGAGTGGAAAACTTACGAGTTTTCGGTGGCGGAAATGATTGATCGCGGGTTGGATATCAAACGCACCTCCATGGGTTTTATGTTGCTGCCTACCTGGGCGAAACAGGCTGGTGCACATTATCAGGTGGATAATATTCGCTGGGTAAAAGGTGATGCGCCGGCGAAGCGCGAATATATCTGCTATTCAAATTTCTTTGATACACCTTGGAATAGCGGTGTAAGTGGTGTTGGTGTTTCGGTAACGGGGCTCAGTCAGCCTATTCCAGTTGATGCATTGATGACCCTAACACAAGGTGTAATCCCTTGGGTTACCACTACGCCAAATTGGAGTTTGCTCAACAATGAGTGGCTCTATATGTTCTCCGGTGCGATGAACTATCAAACTGGCGACTTGCTCGATCCATTTACCCTACCGGATTGTTCTGCTGCGGGTACGCTGTCATTGGAGATTTATACTCCAGCGGCGTTGGTAGCGGATGGCAATATGACCTTCACTCTCACCTTTGTGGATAGGGATTGGGGTTGGACAGATATTTCCGGCGCGACATTTTCTGTTGCCAATATGAAGCCGGACGAGTGGAATAAAATTTCAGTTCCTTTATCTGCTGCAACCTATGGCAATTGGAAGTACGTGGGGATGCGCGTTAACGCAACGGCTGTTTCCCCTGCGTTGCAAGCAGGGTTTAACGTAGACAATATTTTGATTAAACACCCGATGCAATAACGTTGTGATGCAGATGTTGTAACAATAAAAAAGCTGGCAAATTCGCCAGCTTTTTTAGTTAGTTAGAGCTAACGCCAAATACGTCGCGGTAAACAATCCCCATGGCTGCATATAGCCAGGGCAATGTCCAAATCAGGCCTATGCCCAGTGGGATGGCACTGATCAGCACAATCACAAAGCTAATAATTCCAAATCCAAAAAAACGGAACCAGCAGCGGGTGATGCCTTTGCGAGAAGTTTCTAGTGATTCCCAAATGCCAAGATTTTTATCGACCAATAGTGGCAGTGCCAATGCGTAAGCAATTACCAAATAAATGCCGGGAATTACCAAGAGTACAAAACCTATGACCACCAATACTATCATCAACAAGTAAGTGAGAAAGAGTGGCAGGGTTTTAGGGAAATAATTTAACAGCATAGAGGCGGTCACGGGTTGTCCCGCTGCACGCTTAATGCCTAGCATAAATAGGCCAGCCATGAGTGGTGCGGTAACGACCAGCTGGACTACTTGCGCCAAAACTGCAGTTGCGACAGCTAACTCGGCAGCTACCATGGCTGTTACAGCGCCGAGTATTCCCATGGCAATTGCAGTTGCCATGATTATGCCTATATAAATCAGAGATCCGCCCCAGAAGGTTGCTTTGAAGCCATTGCTGAGT
>CAXAVL010000111.1:0-13805 GCA_963971905.1 uncultured Cellvibrio sp. | reverse complement strand
GGGAAAACCATCGCGGTGATGGGCACCGGTATCGATTTGATCTACCCATCCCGCCACCGCCCGTTGGCGCAGGAAATTATTGCCAGTGGCGGCGCTCTAGTTAGTGAGTTTCCGTTGGGAACAAGTTCACAGGCCAGCAACTTCCCTCAGCGCAATCGTATTATTAGCGGTTTGAGCGGTGGTACCTTGGTGGTGGAGGCGGCGGTACAAAGTGGCTCATTAATCACCGCTTCCTACGCACTGCAACATGACCGCGAAGTGTTTGCGATTCCCGGTTCTATCCACAATCCGCTGGCGCGGGGTTGTCACCAATTGATTCGCCAAGGCGCGACTTTGGTGGAAACCGCGCAGGATATAGTCGATCAACTGGCCGGATTACTCAGCTATAAACGTCAAGAGGTGAGATCCGCCAAAACAGTGCAGCCGGAATTGTTTGATAAGTCTGTGGCTGATGTCGCAGAGGAGCCTGAACTCGGCGCTGACGAACAAAAATTATTACAGGCCCTGGGTTACGATCCGCTGCCGGTGGATTTACTGGCTGAGCGCACTGGCTTGGATGTGGGCAATTTATCGGCGCAGCTCATCGGCTTGGAAATCAAAGGTTTGATTCAACAGGTTGGCGCCTGCTATCAGCGGGTATAGCCAATACGGATGAATTCTTGAGCTTGTGCTATAGCTGGGGTAGATTGGCTGTAACTTGATAATAGGTATGGCTCATGATCGATTGGTCGCGTAATCCCCGCATACAATTCGCAGCAAGACAAATGAAACTAGGCGGAGTTATTGCCTACCCCACCGAGGCAGTGTGGGGTTTAGGCTGTAACCCCTTTGACGAAGGGGCGGTATTGGAACTGTTGGCCTTGAAGAGCCGCCCAATAGAAAAAGGCCTTATTCTGATCGCCGCCGATATCAAGATGTTTGCCCCCTTTCTTGATGAGTTGGATGATTTGCAGCGCCAGCGATTAAAAAACTCCTGGCCCGGCCCCCATACCTGGCTGGTGCCCAACAATGGTTTAGTGCCCTATTGGATTAGCGGCAGTTTTAGCAGTGTCGCGCTGCGGGTAACTGATCACCCGGTGGCAGCGGGGCTATCGCGCGCATTTGGCGGGCCTTTGGTCTCCACCTCCTGCAATCCCCAAGGTTTAGCGCCCGCCACCAGTATCCATCAGGTGCGCCGCTATTTTAGCGGAGAATTGGATGCGATCACCTCCGGCCAAGTCGGCAAGCGCACCGCCCCCTCTGAAATCCGCGATCTGCTCACCGGTGAGATCATTCGCCCCGGTTGATTGGTACTTAACCCAGGTCAAATCCTGTGAACTAGTTTTCCCCTTTCACTTCTGGCCGCGTAGAATGGCGGCCTTTCTGATTTCATCCTTCACTCATCTATTGCTGCAACACGCGGATGCCGCACTTTGAGGAACTTTTATGACTGCTTCACATGGGCCCGATAAGGCCGCCGTCAAAGCTTACCTGCTCGACTTACAAGATCGCATCTGCCAAGCACTGGCCGCTGAAGATGGCGGTGCCGAGTTTATTGAAGACTCCTGGACGCGCGCCGAAGGTGGCGGTGGTCGTTCGCGGGTATTAATTAACGGCGCGGTGATCGAAAAAGGCGGCGTTAATTTTTCCCATGTGTACGGCACTCAAATGCCAGCTTCGGCGACTGCGCATCGCCCCGAGTTAGCAGGGCGCGCGTTTGAAGCCATGGGGGTGTCGCTGGTGATTCATCCGCACAATCCTTATGTGCCGACCAGTCATGCCAATGTGCGTTTTTTTATTGCCGAGAAAGAAGGTGCAGCGCCGGTCTGGTGGTTCGGCGGCGGTTACGATTTAACGCCCTATTACGGCAATGAAGCCGATGTGGTGCACTGGCATCAGACCGCAAAAAATGCCTGCGATCCACTTGGCGAGCACCTCTATCCCAGATTTAAAAAATGGTGCGACGAGTATTTTTATTTAAAACACCGCGATGAAGCGCGCGGGGTGGGTGGATTATTTTTTGATGACTACAACGCCGAGAGTTTTGCCCACAGTTTTGCGTTAATGCGCGCCGTAGGCGATAGCTATGTGCCCGCTTATCAGCCGATTGTAAATGCGCGTAAAGGCATGGCGTTTACGGAACGCGAGCGCGATTTTCAGCTCTATCGTCGCGGTCGCTATGTAGAATTTAATTTGGTTTATGATCGCGGCACTTTATTTGGTTTGCAAACCGGTGGCCGCACTGAATCGATCCTAATGTCGTTGCCGCCATTAGTGCGCTGGGAATATAACTGGCAACCAGATGCCGGCACCGCTGAAGCACAGCTGTACGAAAAGTTTTTGCCGCACCGCGACTGGCTGAAATAAATAGGTAGTTCGTATTTCATTATTGTTTTTCGTTTTATTTGTTGGATAACCCATGACTGATTTATACGCCTTGTTCGGCAACCCGATTGTGCAAAGCAAATCGCCCCATATTCATCGCCAATTTGCCGAGCAAACCGGGCAGGATATGCATTACACCAAACAACTAGTGGCTATCGGAGAGTTTGAACAGACTGCACAGGACTTTTTTGATCAAGGTGGTAAAGGATTAAATATCACCGTGCCATTTAAATTAAACGCATTTGAATTTGCGCAAAAACGCACTGCGCGTGCAGAGCGTGCCGGTGCCGTGAACACGCTTGCGGTGTTAAGTGATGGCAGCATCCTTGGCGATAATACGGATGGCATTGGCATGATTCACGACATGCACAATCTCGGTTGGGAATTGGAAGGCAAACGTGTATTGATTTTGGGCGCAGGTGGTGCTGTGCGCGGTATTTTGCAGCCGCTGCTAGAAGCAAGTCCGGCACAAATTGTGATTGCTAACCGCACCTTCAGCAAAGCCGAAGAGCTCGCCAAAAATTTCCATGACATGGGTGATGTACAAGCAAAAACGTTTGAACAATTGGCCGGCGAAACTTTTGATTTGGTAATCAATGGCACTTCAGCAAGTATGCAAGGTGAGTTGCCACCGCTGCCAGATAACCTGTTGTCCGCTAACGCCAATTGTTACGACATGATGTACGGTGCCGAGCCAACGATTTTTTTGCGCTGGGCGCAAGAGCACGGCGCTGTCCAAGTTGCCGATGGTTTGGGCATGTTAATCGGCCAAGCTGCGGAAGCATTCTACTTGTGGCGACAAATTCGCCCGGAAGTAGTGCCGGTTATTAGCGCAATGCGTCGTCAAATCGCCGATAAAAAATAACTTCATCACAGCTCCCATTTTGTAGTGGGAGCAACCTTCTGTTATCACCTCTTTAGTTGTGGCGCTATGGTTTATCTTTCGCTGTTTTTTACTGCACTGATTGCCGCCACACTTTTCCCACTTTCGTCCGAAGCACTGCTCGCCGCACTTCTCTATCAACAATATTCTCCAATATTGCTGTGGCTGGTTGCTACCAGCGGCAATACCTTGGGTTCCTGTATTAACTGGTATTTGGGCAAAGAGTGTCTGCGCTGGCAGGATAAAAAATGGTTTCCAGTGCAGCCCACACAATTAGTACGCGCTCAACAACAATTTCAGCGCTATGGCTTATGGTCGTTATTGTTTGCCTGGGTGCCGGTAGTTGGCGATCCGTTGACATTCGTAGCGGGGGTTATGCGTATTCCATTTTGGGTATTTATTCTATTGGTGGCATTGGGCAAATCACTTCGTTACGCCATTGTAATTTTGCTTGCGCTTAATCTTTTCAATGCTTAAAAGTCTGTCGCTTAAATATCCAATTAAATACTTCACCTTAATATTTCTTATTGTTAAGCGCACTGGCTCACCGCTCTAAACCTATCAAAAACATTTTTGTCGCATAAGTCTGCTGTAAATTATTTTCATGCTGTTATTCTTTGTTCCTTGTTTGCAAGGGGCAATTTCAGTATGGATAAAATAATATTTACATTGTTGATTATTATTTCAGCAGGCATAGGTTTTTTTGTCGGCAAAAACAACAATTCTGTTGGCATTAATTCATCTGTACCGATTTTGGTTGAGTATGACCAAACAAAAACTCCAATTATTGCGAAAGACGCACTCACAAAACCTGAAAATAATTTTCACCAGGCTGATGTAGATGCCTCAGTTGATATTCAAAAGTCATCTAACTCCTCATCTCCGGAAGCCATAAATCAATCCGCGCAGCAAAAAATTGACGCAATTAAAGCGGACTACGAACTTAAGCAGCGTTCAGAAAAGTTCACAGATTGGCTGATTAAAAATCAAAAAGAGAAAGCCTGGTTTGATCTCGGTATGGAGATGCGTGGGCGCTTTGAAGCCGAGGATCGTGACTATAACTGGGCAAGTGCTGAAGAGGGCAGCCTGCTATCGCTCTTCGCGCAAGAGCCAGCTTTAGCGGGCATCGCCCTTAAATCTACCACCTGTAAGTCTACCCAATGCCAAATCACTATTAGCGTGATGGATCAAGATCATGCCAATGAAACGGCCATGACAATCACCAAGGTATTAAACAGTGAAAACTTCTCACAAATTGTTATCGATAGCCAAGTGCAGCAGGGCGAATCCATTTTGTACGTTTCACGTAGCGAGAAAGGATTTGAGTTTAATTGATGGAAATATTTTTCAGTTAGCTCAAGTATCTGGTTGAAAAATCAGATTTCATCTGTGATTCGTAAAAGCAAACTGAATAGGGCGCTTGAATGAATTGCAAAAGGATAGTTATTTAATAAATAAAATTTGGAGACGTTATGAGAGTAATAAAAATGTTAGATGTGGTTCTGTTGAGCTGCATGGCGTTAGTAACCTTTAATGTAAGCGCACAGACACAAAATGTACCTGTGTCTTGTAATTGGGTGCAAACTGGTTCTCAAGCTGGGCAATCAGCAGCAACCATTACTTTTCAGTGCAAAGAATCGAATGGCAATGTGGCAGCTACTCGTAGGCTGACTTATTCAGCTCCATCATGGCAAGTAACTCAATGCACTATCTCTTTGGCTTCCGATGTGTTCAATTCTGGCACTTGTCAAAATGAGAGCTTGTATCGTAAGGAAATCATTGTCAGTCCCTGCAAAAATTCTGGCACCTATATCGCCTCAGGTTGCGCTAACTCTATGACTTCCAGTGCTGGATTTGGTGCAGAAGTTGTTCGACTTTGTGGCGCTGCTAGCTGCGTAACATACCAAAATTTAGGCGCTATAAACGGGTGCTACAGAGAAAGCCCTTTCTTAAAAGCCTATTGCAAGTAAATCTAAAAACCCGTTATCGCATTGCGATAACGGGTTCAATATTATGTATGTAGCCAGTTTGTTTTTTGGCATGTATCGATAAACCATTCCAACGCTTTGCCTGAGTTGTTTTTCCTCCACGCCATATACAGCGGAATATTCGGGCGTGGCACAGTACAGTCCAGCACCACTAAATCGCCCTGCTGAATTTCGTTTTGAATAAGATGAACGGGCAAAAATCCCACTCCGACACCCATCACTTGCGCTTGAATTTTTGCGGCAGCATTGGCGACGCGAATGATTTGTCGGCTCTCCAGTAAACCTGAAGAGCGGGCGGGTGAGCTGAGTGATGAATCGGCCATAACGATTGTAGGAAAGGCGCTGATGGCAGCGGCATCAACCGCACCCGCATGTAGGAGTAGTGGATGTTCCCGTGCAACAGCAAAGACAAACTCTACCTCACCCATTAGCTGATGCTCAAAAATCCCCTTGGGTATATCCCCGCTGGCGCCCAGCGCCAAATCACAGCGCCCTGCAATTAATGCATCCCAAGTTCCGCCCAACACTTCTTCGCTGATGGTGATGGCGACACGTTTATCGAGTTGATTGAACACCTTGATCTGTTGTAGCAGTGGCGCCAGAGGCAATATCGCATCCATCGCGATACGCAATTGTGTCTCCCAGCCTGATTCCAGTTGTTGCACCGCCTCTTCTATCGCGCTGGCCGCTTGCAGTAATTGGCGCCCCTGTTCCAGCAGCAAGCGCCCGGCGGCGGTCAGTTGTGCGCGTTGTTTGCTGCGATCAAAAAGACTGATGCCGAGGTCGGATTCCAGCTTCTGCACTGTATAAGATAAGGCTGACGGTACTTTGAATAGTGCTTCTGCTGCCGCGCCAAAACTGCCTTTACGGTCAATAGCATCAAGGACTCGCAAGGCTTCCAAGGTGATGGCGTGATGCATTTATCTGTCTCCAATCCATGTTCAAAAATCTTGAACTAACAGCTCAAAATCTTCCGCTTTTTTATCTAAAGCCGCAAGCCTAATCTAGCAACAAGTGAGGCGAACACGCAATTAGCGCGGCGCCTAACCAACTAACCCAACATCAATTTTTCTGGAGTACATCATGAGCGCAATCAAAAATATCATCGCTACCAACAACAGTTTCTCAGCCTTAGCTCTGCGTTTACCGTTAGGCATTATCTTTGCGGCCCACGGCGCACAAAAATTGTTTGGTTGGTTCGGCGGTTATGGTTTGGAAGGTACAAGTCAATGGATGGCATCAATCGGCCTTGAGCCGGGTATATTACTGGCGGCGCTGTCAGGTTCGGCGGAATTTTTTGGTGGATTATTTCTGATTCTCGGATTGCTGACTCGCCCAAGCGCATTGGTATTAGCCGTGACCATGGTAGTGGCTATCTTTTCGGTGCATATCAATAACGGCCTATTTATGAGCAACAACGGCTATGAATTTGGTTTGGCGTTGTTGGCCGGTGCAGTGTCGCTATTCCTCTCTGGTGGTGGTCGTGCAAGTGCCGACAATTTGATCGCAAATAAAATTTAAACCGGAATTGAATGCAAGCTAACAAACTGACACATGGCGCTTTAATAAAAGCGCCGCAAAAAATGAGGTGACCTATGATCAGTATCAGACGCAGCAACCAGCGTGGCAGTGCCAACTTCGGCTGGCTCAATAGCAAGCATACCTTTTCATTCGGTAGTTATTACGATGAACAGCAAATGGGATTTTCGGCACTGCGGGTGATTAACGATGACCATGTTGCCGCGGATTCCGGATTTGATACTCACGGTCATCGTGATATGGAAATTATCAGCTATGTACTTGAGGGAGAAATTGCCCATAAAGATAGCGCAGGTAATGTAGCGACTTTGCCACCCGGTGAATTCCAATTAATGTCGGCAGGCAGCGGTATTCGTCACAGCGAATTTAATCCATCGCCGACAAAAGCATTACACTTTTTGCAGATTTGGATTCAACCGAATGTGTACGGTCAAACTCCCGGTTATCAGCAAAAAGATTTTGGCAGTAAAAAAGGCTTAACGCTCGCCATAAGTCCCGATGGTGAAGCGGGTAGTTTGGTAATCAAGCAGGATGCACGGTTGTATCAGTTACTACTCGATGCAAATACCAGCGCAGAACTACCGGTATCCACAAAACGTAATTATTACGTACATGTGATTAACGGTGAGTTAGAAATTGACGGAGAAATTGTAAGACTAGGTGATGGTGCAAAAATCGAAAACGTTAATAGTTTGGTGATGGTTGCACAGAGAAAAGCAGTAAAAGCACTGGTTTGTGATTTGCCATAAAATAATGAGTTGTTAAAAGGGCCATCATTTGATGATGACCTTTTTTAACATTTAGTGAGAAAATTATGGTTAGCGCGATAATCTGGGTTCTACCCAAACACTCCAATCACTGTTAGTGCTACCCATATCAAGAAACTCCAATGTCAGCTGGTCAACATTCGACACATTGATGGATGGTAATTTCTGTAGGCCATCGCGTGCACCGAATGCAGCAGATCGATACAATTCAATACCATCTCCCATAATGCGAGCGGCTACTAATCCCCACTGGCTATCGTCTTTAATAAACGCATTAGTATTGAAGGCCTGCCATTTTTTATTGAGCTGATAAGTGATTTTGGATGGTGCATGTGCATAAATGCTTTTGTCATTACAGGTATTTTCGATTTTCACAATATTGGTATCCAACTCTCCCCAACCTACGCTGGCACTTTTGCGTGTCGCCTCCCAAAGAAATAGTTCAGATTTTGTAGCTGGCATGCCAGAGGGGTCTTTGAAAGTGAACATTGTACTTCTGCGTTGAAACATGGATTCTATCTGCTGGCGTTCTGTGTAGGTGTGCAGCAGCTCCCAGCCATCCAAACCGGTATAGGATTTTAATTCCCGCCACCAAGCGCGATACTGTTCGTATTCACTTCCCCAGTTAGTTGGCCAGCTTCTACCTTCAATTTCAGTTTTGTAGGGCGACCACCGGTCATGCATTATTTGTTTAAAAGGCGCCCATTTTTGATCGGCGGGCAATAATTTTTGGAATTCAAATAATTTTGGCACTAGTGCGCCAGGATCTGAAAAGCACCCACGGAAACGGTTGCGTTCATTTTCCATCCATTGGTCAACTGTGACAAAATTTGAGTCTGCAGTACGTAATAAATTGCGCTTATCCATTGCATAGGCTTGTAGCAACACAGGTAAATGTGCATCAAAACTGGAGCCGGAAAAATCGAAACTGTGTTCCAGCTCATGCACCATTACTCCGCCGACGATATTGTTTGACGCCCACACACTCTTTAAAAAATCGGTGGTCAATAAATCAGGTGTTTTTAAAATCATACCGTTATAGTTGGTGCCCATCGCAAACACACTCCAATTGCGAGGGATAAAAATATTTTCTTTTTGGCATTCTGCGTAGGCGTACTTCCCTGAAAGCTCGCGCATGTCAGCAGCAGCTTGTGCAACACGCGAAAAATATTGATGAGTTGCTGCATAACCACCTGTGCGCTCTACAACATCGTTGTAAATATTTGCGCTCAGATTGGGGAATTCAAACTGTGTAACTGTGTGGTCATTGAGCTCTATCAAACGTAAATTGTCGATTTGGAATTTACCTGTGTATTCACCCATGTGCGCATGGATATCGACAATACCGTGAAATGGAACAATAAAATCTACCGCTACCTCGCGCCATTGCGTTGGGTCGCGTGGATCAATTCCCTGCTCAGAAGCATCGCCATGCACACCAACTCGTAGTCGTGGCAATTTCCAGGATCTACTATCCCCCTTTCCCGATGCCATAGGCAGGTTATTGGGTGGATTTAGCAGTCGAACACGCGCGCGAACTTCATAGGCTTTGTAAGGAATAAGATGAATATTGGTATACCACTCAGCAAAGCGCGCGCTGCTGCTGGTTTCAATTTGCAACACTAAGCCTTGGGCACTGCCATCATCTACAGTGGTCAGCGTGAGTTGAGCGTTGCCATCCGTTTTTTTTAACCAGTGGTTGGTTGCCCCCGAATTATCTTCGCTAACAAATCTGTCGCGCGGAACAAATGAAATTTGCTTGCGTGCGATTAAATTGCCCGATGTAGCGGTCACTTCCAGGGTATGGCGTGCGTAACTGTTGGCAGCAACACCTATATTTGCACTTTGGTAAATACGATAACTGTTTTCGCTGGGGTTATTTACCTGCGCAAGTTGTTCGCGTACTTGATCAAGATTATTCCATGACCCATTAATGGTTTCCCGCTGTAACCTACCAGATGCTGTTAGCTCGTCGGGCTTCGAATATACCGTATCGGGAATTTCTTCCCAGCTACTGCTACCTGGCTGTTGCCAGAGTAAACTGTAATGGCCTTGCGAGTTGGATTTGATATAAAAAAACTCAATCGGATAAGCTTGCCCTGCTTGCAATTCAATCCATTCACTTTGTTGTTGTGGAACGTTGAAATATCCGGCTTTATCCACTTTGTTATTTGAATGCGTGAGTTTTTCATTCACCCCGTTTTTATTTAAATAGAATTCGTGACTGGTATCGGCGGCAACCAAGAAACGGTATAAGCCGCTGCGCGGGGGATAAATTTTTCCGCTCAATCGTGAGCCAAAAAATGATGGATGGCATTCCGCGCTGATAGTGGACGAATCCCAGATAAACCCGAACGCATCTCGACGTTGATAATTACCGTCTTCAATTAGGCGCCACTGATACTTCCAATCGGACCCTTCACTTATGCTTGCCCACAAATAAACGGGTTCATTGATAAAAGCATGTTGTGCCGCACCGGTAATGGTCAATGTTCCATTAAAACTGCTCATTGCTAAGGAGCTTACTACAGCGGACGAAGAGCTACTGTGCGAAGAGCTGGATATATTGCTCGATGAGGACTCGACAGTGGAAGATTTAGCTGCACTGACGGAGTCTTCGTTGGAGGATGAACGCGAACTGGGTTCGAATGAATGTGTTGATGATGAAAAATCAGAGCTTGTAGCTAATGATAAGGAACTGGCGGCATTGGACGCATCTGTACTAGACAGTGCCGTACTGGATATCGTATTGCTAAGTGGGGAAGAAGATGGGCTGCTACTTGGTGATGTAGTTGAACCACCTCCTCCACATGCGGTAAGTCCAAGTAAAATACTGGTACACATTAAAGCTTTTGTTGAGCAAATAAGTTTTTTGCTGCTGATAAATAAATTTTCCATGTCGCTTCCTAAGTGACGCAAGTGGTCCATTGGTAAAAGTTATTATTTAAATTCTCTAAGCGATTTTAATTGACAAATTTAGTGGCCAGCTTTCCAAGTTCCCCACCAATTCATCGCCCCGCTGTACTGGCCCGACTCCAGCCGGTGTGCCAGTAAAAATCAAATCGCCTGCTTCCAATTTAATATAGCGCGACACTTCGGCGATTAAATCGGGAATCGTCCAGACCATATCGCGCCAGTTGCCGCGCTGCACTTCTTCACCATTGCGCGTTAACACCAAATCGCCAAATTGTTGTAAGTCATCAAGCGTACCGCGTTGAATGGCGGTGCAAGGTGCAGAACCGTCAAAGCCTTTTGCTAGCTCCCAGGGGCGACCGGCTTTTTTCGCTTCTTTTTGAATGTCGCGGCAGGTCATATCTAAACCGACAGCATAACCACATACATATTCGGCAGCCTGTGCGGCGGGAATTTGCGCGCCGGATTTGCCAATCGCAATCACCAATTCAATTTCATATTCAACGTGTTGCGAAAAATGAGGGTAAATAAAATCGTCGCCATTTTGCGCCAGTGCACTTTGCGGTTTAAAAAAGAAAAACGGCGGTTCGCGTTCAGGGTCGTGGCCCATTTCGCGTGCGTGTTCGGCGTAGTTGCGGCCAATACAAATGATTTTGTTAACTGAGAAGCGATCACCCGTGTTAACAATAGGCAGTGAATGATTCATGGCTGTTTCCGAAAAATTTATTGATTTTCTTTGATGTAAGTATCTTTAAGCTTGACGTAATTATTGGCCGAGTAAAGAAAGAAGCTGCGCTCGGAATCTTTGAGCGGGCGGATTTGTTTTACCGGCGTGCCCATATACATAAAACCCGACTCAAGCCGCTTGCCCGGTGGCACTAGCGAACCTGCACCAATTACTACTTCATCTTCCACTATGGCGCCATCAAGAATGATTGAACCAATTCCCACCAAAACGCGGTTGCCAATGGTGCAGCCGTGCAAACACACCGAGTGGCCTACCGTTACATCGTCGCCAATAATGAGTGGGTGGCCGGCGGGGTTGTAATCGCTGGCGTGGGTGATGTGCAGTACCGAGCCATCTTGCACGCTGGTGCGTTCGCCTATACGAATGCGGTGCATATCACCGCGAATGACTACACAGGGCCAGACGGACGCGTCATCGCTAAGTACCACATCGCCAATGACGACAGCTGATTCATCGACAAATACCCGCGCACCTAATTGTGGACAGTGGCCTTGGTAATTTCTAATTGCGCCCATAGATATACTCCTCAAAACCAAACGTAATTGTGGGTGTATGATACGCCAAACCCCGCCCGATTTTCGCCACACGGAGCCACTGCATGAGCAACCCGCTGTTAGCCAACCACACTTTGCCGCCTTTTTCTGCCATCACCGCCGCCCAAGTAACCCCTGCGATTAGCGAACTGATCGAGCAGGGGCGCGCGCAACTTGCACACATACTCGCCGACTTACCCAACCCCAGTTGGGAAACACTTGTTGTGCCCCTAGAAGCGCAGGGCGATAAATTAGACCAAGCTTGGGCGCCGGTGAGCCATTTAAATTCCGTCGCCAATAGCGATGAGATGCGCAAAGCCTATACCGAAAGTGTTGCGCTGCTGACTGATTATTCAACCGAGTTCAGCCAAAACGAAGCGCTCTACAAAGCTTACCAACAGCTGGCCGACAGCAATGAATTTACGCAGTTAACACAAGCGCAACAGCAAACAATTAATAATGCGCTGCGCGATTTTCGGTTAGGCGGTGTTGCGTTAAATGCGGAAGATAAAAAACGTTTTGGCGATATTCAAAAACGCCTGTCAGAACTCGCCACGCAGTTTTCTAATAATGTATTGGATGCAACTCAAGCCTGGTACAAACAATTTGATAGCGCTGACGCCTTGGCTGGTTTGCCCGAATCGGCACTCGCTCAAGCCGCACAAACTGCCGCGCAAAAAGAGTTATCCGGTTATGTGATTACTCTTGATTTTCCGTCTTACTACGCGGTCATTATGTATGCCGACAATCGCGCCCTGCGCGAAGAAATTTACACCGCCTATGTCACTCGCGCTTCGGCGTTGGGTAAAAAAGCCGACGGTAGTTCAGCAGCAGAATTTGATAACAGCGCGCTAATTGCAGAGACGCTGGCGCTGCGCCATGAGCTGGCGCAACTGTTAGGGTTTGCCAATTATGCAGAGCGCTCGCTGGCGAGCAAGATGGCGGAATCCACCGAGCAGGTGCTGCAATTTTTAACCGAGCTTGCACAAAAATCCAAACCCTATGCCGAGCGTGATTACGATGAGTTGCGTGAGTTTGCCGCGCGCAATGGCTGCGCCGATCTACAAGCTTGGGATTCAACCTACTACAGCGAAAAATTGCGTGTAGAAAAATATTCCGTTTCGCAAGAAGAGTTGCGCCCTTATTTTCCGGCAGAAAAAGTTATCGCCGGTATGTTTGAGGTAGTGCAGCGGTTGTTCGGCATTCAGGTAAAACAAATTGCCGACTTTGATACTTATCACCCCGACGTGCGTTTTTATCACATCGAAAAAAATGGTGCGCAGGTCGCGAGTTTTTATCTGGATATGTTTGCGCGCGATAAAAAGAAAGGCGGCGCCTGGATGGCTGACTGCCGCGTGCGCCGTAAAACTGCAACCGGCGTGCAATTGCCCGTCGCCTTTTTAACCTGCAATTTCACCCCGCCAGTAGGCACTACGCCTTCGCTGCTCACCCACGATGAAGTCACCACCCTGTTTCACGAATTTGGCCACGGCTTACACCACATGCTCACGCAAATTGATGTGGCCGCAGTGAGCGGTATTAATGGCGTGGCGTGGGACGCGGTGGAATTGCCCAGCCAATTTATGGAGAACTGGTGCTGGGAGCCAGAGGCGATTCCATTAATTTCCGGCCACTACCAAACTGGTGAGCCGTTACCGCAACATTTGTTAGATAAAATGCTCGCCGCAAAAAATTTCCAATCCGGCCTGCAAATGATTCGTCAGATTGAATTTTCGCTATTCGATTTCCGCCTGCATGCCGAATACAATCCAACTGCGCCGCAAACTGCACAAGAAGTATTGAATCAGGTGCGCGACCAGGTTGCAGTCATCAAACCACCGGCCTTCAATCGTTTTGAAAATAGCTTCGGTCATATTTTTGCTGGCGGTTACGCGGCGGGTTATTACAGCTACAAATGGGCGGAAGTATTATCGGCCGATGCCTATTCGCGTTTTGAAGAGGAAGGCATTTTTAATCAGCAAACTGGCGACAGTTTCTTAACCGAAATTTTGCAACAGGGTGGCAGTCGGGCGCCCATGGAATTGTTTAAAAATTTCCGTGGCCGCGAAC
>CAXAVL010000110.1:0-13806 GCA_963971905.1 uncultured Cellvibrio sp. | reverse complement strand
CGCTTGGCGACACGCGCGGTGCGCTCTTCTTGAACTTTTTCAATACGCCATTGCTGGCGGCGGGTGAGTTTGCGTTTAGACATGCGTGGGTGCTTTTAACCTGCGGTGGGGTGGTTGAATGGGTTGGTTTGGCTAGACTGGATAATTACATTAAGCTGCGCGCAATTGTGCCCTATTTACCGAGGAAAAACCCATGCTAAATGAAAACAACCTAATCTGGATCGATCTGGAAATGACCGGCCTCAACCCGGATACCGACGTGATTATCGAAATCGCCACCATAGTTACCGATGCCGACCTCAATATCCTCGCCGAAGGCCCCGTATTCGCCATTCATCAGCCTGACTGCATCATGTTAAATATGGATGAATGGAACACCAACCAACACGGCAAATCCGGCCTTACCCAACGCGTGCGCGAGAGCAAAATCAGCATTGAACAAGCGGAAGCCGAGACCATTAAATTTTTGGAGCAATGGGTTCCCAAAGGCAAATCCCCCATCAGCGGCAACTCCATCTGCCAGGATCGCCGCTTCTTAGTGCGCGGCATGCCCAAACTGGAAGATTATTTCCACTATCGCAATTTAGACGTAAGCACCGTAAAAGAATTAGCTCGCCGCTGGAGACCGGATGTTATCGCCGGTGTGAAAAAATCCGGCGCACATTTGGCGTTGGATGACATTAAGGATTCGATTGCGGAATTGCAGCATTATCGGGCTACGTTTTTTAAGATGGATTAATTTTTGGATTGAATTGACAAAGGCGACTTTTTGGTCGCTTTTTTCATTTTTGATTGCAGCTGCTTAGCGCGGAATTCTGTTATTTGGATGAATATATCTGTTGTCCAACGATGTTGATGAAAGTCCTATGATTTGATCGGACAGAGGATGGTCTTTGATGGCGTCGAGGCAGTTCAACCTTCCAAAGTTTGATTTGGTAGAGTACTTTTTTAAATAATGGAAAATGCTATTGGTTATTATGTCTGCAATGATGGAGTATTTTTCTTCAGTTATCGTTATATCGCCAGTACTGTCCTGCACCAACTTTAATCTCGGGTCGGACGAGGCTGAGCTGCTAATGGAAACGCTAAATTTGCTTGTTGATTTTTCTTCGTAGGAGTACCGACTTCCAAATAGAGTTTGTTGTGGTGATAGCGAGTGAAGTCTATTTATTTGTATTTTTAGTTCTTCAAATATTTTGTCATCAATGTAATCTGTGATTACCATTGTATTGATGGAAGTTGCCACGCTTTGTATTGCAAAGCATGTTGCTGTAAGGTAGAAGTGGTAAAAAGTTTCCGCATGTGCTCTTTTATTTAAAACAGATGGTAGGCGTGAGATACCTATGCCCTGTTCTTTCATTGATAGCGTGCTTAGATCATGTTCTTTGCTAGTTTTTTCATACTCCGAACTTAAAGCTGAAAAATAAATTGCAGAGTAGGCGATTTTTATATTGTTGTTTTTTATGAATAAAAAAACGTCTTTTCGTATGTTTTCTTGTTGTGATTGGTCTATGTCTGCTATATGAAGCTTTTTCTCTTGATTGTTAGGTTGGTATTTAGTTGCTAAGTTTTCGCAGAACAGTTCAATTTCTTTTTTTTGATATTGGTCAGCTATTAGGCCTGCAATAAGGGATATCGCTTCTTCATTATCTGAGCTATTCGCTGAATACCCAAGATGACCAGCTTCGTCGCAATAGAAATAGAATAGGGGCTTATACATGGTATGATTCTTGAATTATTTTGGATTTTTTATACTGTTTTTAACTTCGTAGTGCTTTCAATACAGCTTGCGGCTCCTTCGCCACCACATTCAACAAAACCAGCGCTGGCCCTTGTGGCGTGCGATCGCCTCTTTCCCAGTGCCGTAAGGTGGCCACACTAATACCAAATGCAGAGGCAAATTCATTTTGCGACATGCCCACTTTTGCGCGCAGGTCTTTTACATCGACAGCGGTAAATTCATGGATAACCGCTTTGCTCGCGTTACCTTTTGAAAATTCCAAAGCTTCTTCAAGACCTTGTTTGATACTGGAAAATGCGCTACTCATTTTCATCACCGTAATTCTTTTGTAATAGGCTGGTCAGTTTGGCGGATTATAGAAATTAATCAGTGCTTTGAGGCAAAAGCAAAGGCGACTTTGCGGTCGCCTTGTGCTAGGTGATGATTTTTAATGTATTCCCCCTATGCCGACCTCCACAGAAATGGCCGCGCTATAGATCGCGGAATAATTCAAAGGGGAGTAAAGAATGCTGTAACTGGTGTCGCCATAAACAGAGTCATGTCCATTGTAGGTTGCGCCAATCGCCTCATCGGGAACAAAGGTGTACTTATCCAGCTCAGCCATCATTGTTTTGATGGCTTCTTTTTGTGTGCTGTCCTTGTGCGCAACATACGAAAGAAATGTTGTTAGTGATGTTTTTATTTTATCAGTCGAGTTCGTCTGCGCTCTTTCTTCCATGTAGTAAACAGCTTCGAATTTGTATTCTGAGCAGAATTTATGTTTGATAACAGCAGTAGAGTCATCTTTGTACGTTATATGTAAGCGCTTAACTGATTCCCCATCCCCTTTATCGTTTTGCCAATAGGTATTGGCAATATTGTCCGCTTTTGGGGTAACAAAATTTAAGTCTGTTGATTTGATACTGCATTTTTGTTCTGCACTACAAAGTGTGCTGCAAGTGATAAGTAACCCAGTAATAAAAATTTTCATTGCTATCGTCCTTGTAGACAAAAGAAGGCGGCATATTGCCGCCTTCTTTGTTGGAGTGAATGTTCGCTTAATGCATTCCACCTATCCCGACATAAAAAGTGATGGCTGCCTTATGTATGGATGCTGATCCAAGAGGGTAGTAATCGATGCTGTATTCGGCGCTCCCATACTGAGGGTGGTGTCCACTGTAGCCTATAGCGGCTTCTTTTTCGGGGTTAAATTTATTTTCATGTAAGTTCACCGCCATTGTTTCTATGGCTTCTTCTTGGTCTCCACCTTGGATCGCAGCGTAAGTAAAAAAATACTTAGCTTTCTTTTGAATTAAATCTGTGTTTTCAATCAATTCTCGGTCTGCAACGTAATATGCGACTTCAAAGTTATACATGGAGCAGAATTTATGTTCCAGTACTGCTATTGATCCATCCTTGTAAGTAATATGAAGCCGCTTAATAGTTTCATAACCGTCTTTATCGTCTTGCCAGAAGATATTGGCAATATCGTTAGATTCAGGTGTTTTAAATTTAAGAAGTTTAGATGAAATATCACAGTCGTTATTCGCATAACTTAATGATGCAAAACAAGCTAAGTAAATAATAAGAATATTCTTCATGCGTATCTCCTTGTGATTGAGATTGATGGAATCAGCATTGATTCTATTTTGTGTAGGTTAATGTCTTTCGCATTAGGTTCAATTTCTAAATGCCAGCAGTTGTTTTTAAGCATGGTTTCATCAATACATTTTTTTATGTAGCCTTGTTTTTCTAGTGCGAAAAAGGCTTTGGTTAAGGCTTTTTTATCAAACCTCCCCGGTGCTCTTTCTGTTGATGCGCAACCAATATCAAATGTATTTAATGATTTGAATGACTCCAGTGTAACGCAATGTTGGGATGTGCGTTTTCCTTCATCAAGAAGCGATTCAATTTTTTCTTTCATTAGCTTAATGACTTGATCTTTGCTTTTTGCTTTGTTTGCTTTATACACGGCCAAAACTGAATCGCCAGCAGATCCGTATAATCTTTCTTGTTGAGTGAAATCCAGCTTCGCATTTTTGTACATAATCTCTGCTTGATCCTGCGGTGTGCGCAAGGTAGATGTAATCACCGCATGGGTCATTTTACTTTCTATTAAAGCCAGTTTAACCACGTTAATGGCATAGGCTGAAACGATTCTCCGGCTTTCCGGAATATCACTGGCATAAGTTACATGAGCTTCGTTGAGAATAAAGCCAATAGGTGTGGGGTTTATAATTTGAGGTGCCGTAATACTGAGTGGTGAGCTTGATGTTAAATGGCGCAAGGTTCTGCCATTTGGGTCAATCTTTGCGTCTGGAACAAGAATACCGACATGATTTTTCTGAAAATTGTAAATCGCTTGGATGGTCTTGTTGCCGCAAAGGCCATCTACTTTAAGTGGGAAGGTGTTGCTGTCGTGCTTTTTTGCGTAGGTATTTAATGCGGCTTGTACAAACATCACATCATCCGTGGCATTGATTCCATGTCTTCCTACTGATTTTGATATTCCAGTCTTCATATTGCCTCCTTGGCAATTCCATTGATTAATAGCCGTTTTGGCCGTTCTGCAAAACCAGCGGAAGTATATAGTTTTGAGCTTTGCGATGAGTGAGGGCGGGTTTAATTTTATGCTGTGTGTCACAATACACTTGTTATTGCATTAGTAAGTATTCCGCCAGAAGAGAATAGTTTTATTAAGTGAATGGGTTTTGCGGTTCCGTGAAACTATTAATCCCCAGCGCCACCATCCCCATCACCATCTCCCAAATCCCTATCATTATTTTTGCCGCCACCCAAAAATCCTCCACCGAAATCATCCGATCCCCCATCGCTTCTGCGATTACTGTGGAATCGACGCACAAGCCAGATAATCAATATCAACAATGCGGCGCAAAATAGCAGAGGAAAGAGCATGCCCTTGATGATGTCGGGCGAGGTAATTTCACTTTGGGAGAAGGCAAGTGCCATTATGATCAGCAGCAGGATCGGTCTACGCATGATTACTACTCCTTGGCGCCTACTGCTGAGGCGGCGGGTTGCTGCGCGTGGCGCGCCCTACGGTCAATGTTTGAGCAGGAGTAGATTATCACTAAATTTCAAGACGGGGTGAATTACGCGACATTACTCGGCTGAAAATCACTCTGCTTATCAAGTTGCTTTTCAATCCCAAGTTGTCTAGGGTTTAGCTGGTATACAAGTATATTGTTTTTCGCCTTAAATCCACCCATAACCATAAAAGTTACTACTTATGAGAAATCCACGAGCCGTTTATTCGCAGCTATTCCTGCTGATTTGCCTTTCTTTACTCTCTATTTCCAATGCGCTTGCCGAAGTTACTCTACCGCGTCTGTTGAGCGATGGCGCGATTCTGCAGCGCGATAAACCCCTGACGATTTGGGGGTGGGCTGCTGAAGGGGAGAAGGTGACGGTAATTTTTGCAGGTAAAGAGAAATCTACCCAGGCCGTTGATGGTAAATGGCAAGTGATGTTTCCTGCGCGCAAAGCGGGTGGCCCTTTCGAGTTGGTGGTGACGGGCGAGAAGAATCAATTGAAACGCAGCAACATTTTGCTGGGTGATTTATGGGTCGCCTCTGGTCAGTCGAATATGGAATTGCCATTGCGCCGGGTGAGGCACCAATACCCGGGGTTGATTGAAACTACGCAGCAGCCCAATATCCGCGAATTTAATGTGCCGGTTGCCTACGAATTTAAGGGCCCCCTGAGTGATTACACACAAGGTGCCTGGAAAACCGCGACGCCGGAAAATCTGGAAGGTTTTTCTGCGGTAGGATTTTTCTTTGCGCAAAAACTATTGGCAGAAAATAAAGTGCCGGTGGGTATTATCACAATTCCTGTTGGTGGTTCACCGGCTGAGGCTTGGGTGAGTGAATCGGTACTGCAACAATATCCCGAGTATTTAAAAAAGCTGCAACCGTTTAAAGACGATGCCCATGTGCAGGCGACTATCGCCAAAGATAAAGCCAATAGTGACAAATGGTATGGCGATTTGGGTGCAGCCGATCTTGGTTTGAAAAATAATTGGTCGCAAGAAAAACTCGATACCAGCGAGTGGAAGACTTTGCAAGTGCCGGGCTTTTTAAAAGAGCAGGGCATTGATTTCACCAACGGCGCATTCTGGGTGCGTAAAACGATTGAATTGACGCAAGCGCAAGCGGCCAAAAAAGCCGTGTTGTGGTTAGGTTGTATTGTGGACGGCGACCAGGTTTTTGTGAACGGACAAGCCGTCGGGCAAACGGGTTATCAATATCCACCGCGTATTTATGCTGTGCCTGCGGGACTGTTAAAAGCCGGTAAAAACAGCATCGCCATTCGTGTAACCAGTTATTCGGCCAATGCCGGTTTTGTAAAAGATAAACGCTACGCCCTCATGTTGGGTAAAAGTAAATTTGGTGCGGCTTACTCGGGCGATGAAGAGGTTTCATTGCGCGGCGAGTGGCAATATAAAATCGCTGCTACAGCGGGATCGATGCAACCAGGTACTACTTTACATTATCTTCCTTCATCATTGTTTAACGCGAAACTGGCACCTGCGTTGCCGCTGAAAATCAAAGGTGTGATTTGGTATCAGGGTGAATCCAATGTAAGTCGTGCAGCGGAATATCAACAATTAATGACGGATTTAATTAACGATTGGCGCAAACAATTCCAACAAAAAGATCTTCCTTTTGTGTATGCACAATTGGCAAATTTCCTCCCCGCTGTTAGTGAGCCAGGTGAAAGTGGGTGGGCAGAATTGCGTGAGGCGCAACGCAAAACACTCGCAGTAAAAAATACCGCGATGGCAGTGGCAATTGATGCCGGTGAGTGGAACGATATTCACCCGCTGGATAAACAAACGGTCGGTGAGCGATTGGCACTGGGTGCTTTGAAAGTGGCTTATGGTAAAAAATCGCTGCTTGCTTCTGGGCCATCGCTGAAAAAAGTTGCTGCGAAGGGTAACAAAGTAGAGTTGGTGTTTGCCGATGTGGGTAAAGGTTTGGAAACTCGTGGTGGTGAGTTAAAGCATATCGCCATCGCGGGGGCGGATAAGAAATTTGTGTGGGCTAAGGCGGAGGTGAAGGCGAATAAGTTGGTGGTATGGGCAGATTCCATCCCTGAACCTAAATGGGTGCGCTACGCATGGGCGGATAACCCTGCGGGGGCAAATCTGTATAATAGCGCCGGTCTGCCTGCATCGCCGTTTGAGGCCAGTGTTAGCCAATGATCCGTTTACTTTTCCCGCATGATGGACACCGCCACTCTCTCTGAGACTCGCCGTGAATCCATCCGTGGAGGCTCATTGCCCGCATCCCTGCGGGCAACGGTCTCAGAGAGAGTGTCGGAATCCATCACGCTCTCGCTGTGCTAATTTTATTAAACACGCCGGTGCAGAAATTAATTTCTCACTGGCGTTTTTATTTTGAAACAATTCGATATTTTTGATCTTCCCCCTACAAGAACCGTTGCGATCATTGGCGGTGGCCCTGCGGGTTTAATGGCGGCAGAGGTAATTGCCGCAGCGGGACATCAGGTTGCTGTTTACGATGCCATGCCATCGGTTGGGCGAAAGTTTTTATTGGCTGGTGTGGGCGGAATGAATATCACCCATGCAGAACCCGCTGAGGATTTTCGCGCGCGCTATTCTGCCAATTCACATTTCATTAATACCCTCAAACAATTTGATGCTGATGCGTTGCGCAGTTGGGTGCATGGTTTGGGTGTTGAAACTTTTGTGGGCACTTCGGGGCGCGTATTTCCGGCGGATATGAAAGCGGCGCCACTGCTGCGCGCTTGGTTGCATCGTTTGCGTGAATTGGGGGCAAAAATTTATCCGCGCCATCGCTGGTTGGGCTTTGAAAACAATAAAGAATTAATTTTTTCTACGCCGGAAAATGGAAATATCGTCACTAAAACAGTTGCCGCTGATGCGGTTGTTTTAGCCTTGGGCGGTGCCAGTTGGCAGCGCTTGGGTTCCGACGGCGCCTGGGTGCCTCTGCTGCGTGAGCGCAATATTACGGTGAATGAATTAGTGCCCAGCAATTGCGGGTTTGATGTGAGTTGGAGCGAAATGTTGCGCGAACAACACGCAGGTTCGCCTCTGCATGGTGTTGGATTAAGCTGTATTGATGCGCAGAATATGCCGCGCAGTATTTTGTCGGAAGCGGTTATCAGTGCTTACGGAATTGAAGGCACGGGGATTTACGCCTTGTCAAAATACCTGCGCGAACAATTGGAGCAAAACGGTACGGCTTTGTTGAATATCGATCTGCTGCCGGATCTGCCGCTAGAAAAAATTGTGCAACGGTTAAATAAACCGCGCGAGAAAAATTCGCTCAGTAATTTTTTACGCAAACAATTAAATCTCTCCCCAGCAAAGTTGGCCCTGTTGCGTGAACTCACCAGCAAACAAACCTTTGAAAATACAGACCTGCTAGCGCTGGCGATTAAGAAACTGTCGCTCACCTTAACTGCCACTCGGCCTATCGACGAAGCGATTAGTAGCGCCGGTGGTGTTACCGCCAAAGACTTGGATTCGGCTTTTATGCTTAAAAAAATGCCCGGTGTATTTTGCGCTGGCGAAATGCTCGATTGGGATGCACCTACCGGCGGCTATTTGCTGACGGGTTGTTTTGCATCTGGCCGCGCTGCCGGTTTTGGTGTTGTTCGCTATTTGCAGGCGCAGTCATGAAGCAGGTATTAGTGATTGGTTATGTCTGGCCTGAGCCCAATTCTTCGGCTGCCGGTAGCCGCATGTTGGAATTGATACAGGTATTTTTGGCGCGCGGCTGCGCGATAACATTCGCCTCGGCAGCGGCTTTGTCTGAACATAGGTTTGATTTGCCAAGTATCGGCGTTGCGGAAAAATCCATTGCACTCAATTGCAGTAGTTTTGATGCATTCATTGCGGAGCTGCAACCGGATGCAGTGTTGTTCGATCGCTTTTTTACCGAGGAACAATTTGGTTGGCGGGTAGAGCAGGTGTGCCCGAGTGCATTGCGTATTCTCGACACTGAAGATTTGCACAGCCTGCGCCATGCGCGCCAGCAATTATTAAAATCAGCGCAGAAAGCGTGCGCGAACGAAAAAGAAAAACAATCGGTTGCACCAATCACTGCCGATAGCGCGCAGCTTTATCAGCAGATGTGCGCCAGTGATATGGCCGTGCGCGAAATTGCGGCAATTTTTCGCTGCGATTTATCCTTAATGATTTCCCAGTTTGAGATCGAATTGTTGCAGTGTTATTTTGCAGTACCTGCGCAATTACTATTCTATTGTCCATTTTTATCGCAACCAAAAATAGATTCGGCGTTATTGCCTGAGTTTTCGGTGCGGCAACATTTTATCGCCATCGGCAACTTTCGCCATGAACCCAATTGGGATTCAGTGCTCTGGTTAAAACATCAATTGTGGCCTATGATCCGCACACAGCTGCCACAGGCGGAGTTACATATTTACGGTGCCTATCCGCCGCCTAAAGCGACCCAGTTGCACAACGCCAAAGAAGGTTTTCATATCAAGGGTTGGGCGGTCGATGCGCAAGCGGTTATGCAATCGGTGCGTGTGTGTCTCGTGCCTTTGCGTTTTGGCGCCGGCATTAAAGGCAAATTAATGGATGCTATGCGCTGCGGTACACCGAGCATTACCACTGCGATTGGCGCTGAATCTATGAGTGGTGAATTGCCTTGGGGCGGGGCGGTTGAAAACACGGCAGAAGCATTTGCCGCGGCGGCGGTTGCGCATTATCAAGATGAAATTCTATGGCAACAAAAACAGCAGCAGGGTTTTAGTATTTTGCGCGAATATTTTTATCGCGCAGATTATAGTGTTGTTTTGCAAGCACGTTTAACTCAACTTGCTGAACAGCGCGAGCATGAGCGCTATAATAATTTTATCGGCCAAATGCTGCGCCATCACTCGCATAAAAGTACTCAGTATATGGGGCAGTGGATTGAAGCGAAAAATAAATAAATTTTGACGTGCCAGCAAAGGCAGTCTTATCGGCTTGAGTTGCAACCTGTCATGGGCTAGGCTAAGTTTTTCATTCCTCTGCAAGGTAGCGCTGTGATTAATTCTCTCGGTAAATACAGGTTTTTATTTCTATTTGCATTAGTGCATTCCCCAGTGCAGGTGTTTGCCCATGCCGAGCATGATAAGGAGCGTTATGTTGCCGTGGATGGGGTAGACGAGGGGCGTTGCGATCAGAAAGCTGCGCCCTGTAATACCATCGCCTATGCGGCAAAACAGGCTGGTAAGGGCGACAAAATTTTAGTGGCGGAAGGCCGCTACGATATCACCGACGTAGATTCTATTTTTTATCTCACCAGTAGCGCTGTCCCTGTCACGGCGGGTTATAAAAAAGGCAACTACAAGCCGACAGCACAAACGGGCAATACCATTTTGGTCGGTGTACCGCCGGAGTTTAGTGCTGGACTTGCAGAAAAAGGCTTTACCGTTATTGCTGACACTAAAGGGCTTAATCGCGAACAGCAGCAGTATCTCAATGCCAAACAAACACAAGTGGATGCGATGGCGCAAGCGCAAGTTGAGGTGCCTTGTGTTGCCGGCAAAGCGGGCGAGTTTAGTTGCAATAAATTAGATCTGCTCGCGCATGTGCCACTCGCCACACTGGGTAATAGTAATTCGCGCGGCAATGATATTTGGGGTCACTTTGACTTGAACGACCAACGCGAATACGCGCTGGTGGGGTTGACTAATGGCGTGAGTGTGGTGGAGGTGACTGATCCACTGAATCCCCGCATCGTCAATTTTATTGCCAGCCAAAATACGATTTGGCGCGATCTAAAAACCTATCAATATTTTGATCAAAACCGGCGCCGTTGGATGAGCTATGCCTATGTCACGGCGGATGCGGCCTCAGTCGGCACAATGATTCTGGATTTGACGCAGTTGCCTGAAAAAATAGTGCAGCTATCGAGTGAAAAAACCGACACCAGTGCGCACAATATTTATATCAGCAATGTGGATTATTCGACTGGTGTTGCACTTACTGGTCGTACACCCTACCTGCATGTTGCGGGCAGCGATAAACAAGGCGGTGCGTTTAATACTTACTCGCTGGCTAATCCCATTAGTCCGGTTTCGGTTTATAAAAACGCAGCCAATTCGCGCAATTTTTATAGCCATGATGTGTCATCGCTGTGGATTACTGATGTGCGCCGCGAGCAGTGCGCCGATAAAAATAATGATTGCGATTTGTTGCTGGATTACAACGAAGATGAAATTTTGTTGTGGGATAAAACCGATAACTCCAAGCCGTTTAATTTGGCGCGCAGCACTTATCAATATGTTTCCTATGTGCATTCCGGTTGGTGGACGGAGGATCGGCAATTTATCACCGTGCACGATGAATTGGATGAACAGCGTTATAGCTTAAATACGCGCGTGCGTTTTTTTGCAATTAATAATTTGCGCGCGCCGGAGTTGGCCGGTGAATATATCGGCCCCACCGCTGCAATTGATCACAATGGTTATACTCGCGGCAATCGCTATTACATCTCTAATTATGAGCGCGGCTTGGTGGTGCTGGATATTTCTGATCCGCGTAAACCGGTAGAGGCCGGTTTTTTTGACACTTATCCGCTGGCTAATTCCGCTTCGTTTAATGGCGCCTGGGGTACCTATCCGTTTTTGCCGAGCGGTAATATTGTAGTGAGCGATATCAACAGCGGCTTGTATGTGATTCGCGATAACACTGCAGGTGCGCAGGGCAGTGTGAAATTTTCCGGCGCACAGCGCACCGTGAAAGAAGGTGATGTAATGCGTTTGTCGCTAATGCGCACCGGCGGAAATGTAGGTGCGGTAGAAGTGTTTTTTGAAACGCAAACCGGCAATGCTGACGCCGCAGATTTTACAATGAGCGCAGGCAGTGTGAGCTGGGGTGATGGCGATAGCAGTGAAAAAATAATTGAAATCCCAATTGCAGCCGACGGTGCAGACAATGAATTTACTGAGACTTTTTTTGTGCGACTGTTTAATCCGCGCAATGGGTTGATGTTGGCATCGCCCAATTTGGTTGTCATTAATATCGCTGATAAGCCCGATGAACCGGTGATGCAGAGTTCATCATCCAGTAGCTCTTCGGCAACTGCGTCGTCAATCGCATCTTCATTGAATTCGACCAGTTCTGTTATTGCATCCGGCGGGCAAAAATCGAGTGGTGGTGGATCTATACCAGCGCTATTCATTGTTGCCCTCGGAATCTTGTTTGTAGTTAAACGAATTACTCGCGGTGAATAACAATGGCAGTAGAAATCGAGCGTAAATTTTTGGTGGTGGGTGATACATGGCGCACTGCCCCTGCGGTGTTTTATTCGCAGGGGTATTTGAATCGCGACAAGTTGCGCACGGTGCGGGTACGCATAGCGGGTGAAGAGGCTTTCTTGACGATTAAGGGGGAGTCTGTCGGTGCGCGCCGCGCCGAGTTTGAATATCCTATTCCCCTGTGGGATGCACGCGAGTTATTGACGCTGTGTGAGCAGCCGCTGATTGAGAAAAACCGGCGCAAGATTCTTCATGAAGGTTTTATTTGGGAAGTCGATGAGTTTTTGGGGGAAAATCTGGGCTTGGTGGTAGCGGAGATTGAGCTGCCTGCGGAAGATTCCGAATTTCCACGACCTGAATGGATCGGAGAGGAGGTCACTGACGATTCGCGCTATTTTAATTCCAGCCTCTCGCTTGCGCCTTTTAGTCAGTGGAAATAGTTAGTGGCTATTAGGTTTATGTAGTTAATTTTCTTTGGTAATGATTATCGCTTGCGTAGTATGGACTCATCGGCTGAAGACAAGTGAATCAGCCCTCCATTAGCAA
The DNA here is from genome assembly GCA_963971905.1 of uncultured Cellvibrio sp. Classification (GTDB taxonomy): domain Bacteria; phylum Pseudomonadota; class Gammaproteobacteria; order Pseudomonadales; family Cellvibrionaceae; genus Cellvibrio. The sequence continues at coordinate 1,256 of CAXAVL010000110.1, read as the reverse complement.
GCGAGGATCTCATCATGGCAAAGACCGCAACATTTGCAGCAGTTCACTTTAGCGTTGCCTTTTCCGTCGGCTACGCCTTGACGGGTAGTGTGGTTATTGGTGGCACTATGGCGCTAGTGGAGCCGGCCATTAATACGGTGGCATTCTATTTCCATGAAATGGGCTGGCAGAAATTTTCCGAGAACAAGGCGGTATTGCAGGAGGCTTTTGCCAACAGTGTCTAGTTGGCCTTAATAAAAAACGGCCTACTCTCATGCAAGGGTAGGCCGTTTTTTATAGCAATAAGATTATTTGTCGGTGGTTTTTTCTATCTCGTCGCCGCTAGCTTCGCGCTCGTCTTGATCTTCTGTTTCTTCGCGCTCTTCACTCCGGCGCTTAAGCATGCGGCCAAAAAATAAACCTGCTTCAAACAACATCCACATAGGAACAGCGAGCATGGCTTGCGAGAATATGTCTGGAGGGGTGAGCAGCATGCCTACGAAAAAGCATCCAACAACAATATAACGGCGTTTTTCTGCCAGCCCTTCAGGGGTGACAACACCGGCGTGGATCAATAATACGGTCGCAACCGGAATTTCAAAGGCAAAACCAAAGGCAAAAAACATATGCAGCACCAAGTCCAAGTACTTGGTGATGTCTGTCATAGTGCTAACACCTTCCAGCTCAATGCCCATGGTGAAATTAAATAACATGGGCAGCACTAGAAAGTACGCGAACGCCATACCGGCAAAAAATAACAGTACGCTGGAAATCAGCAGGGGCGCCGCCAGTTGCTGTTCATGTTTATACAATCCGGGCGCGATGAACGACCAAATCTGAAACAAAATAAACGGCACTGCCAAAAACATCGCCAGATAAAACGTGAGCTTGAGCGGTGTTAAAAACGGCGAGATCACATCGGTTGCGATCATGTGGGTGCCGGCGGGCAGCACCGCCTGCAGTGGCGCGGAGACGATGCCGTAGATGTCGGTCGCAAAGGGAAATAGGCAAACGAAAACGGCTAGCAAAAAATACACAATATGCAGCAGACGGGTGCGCAACTCGATCAGATGCTGTACCAGCGGCTGCTCTTTATCCTGGGGTGACTGGTTCATGAGGTGCTAGTGGCCTGTACCTGACTGGGGTTGAGCGGTTGAAGTTGCCGTCGGCTCGTCGCCTGCCGCGGTGGTAGCGGAGGTTGGCGGCGCTATTGAATCAGCGGTGTGAGCGTGATCGGGTAGCTCTTCCGGTGGACCATAGTCTTTAGCGCTGGGGGC
>CAXAVL010000109.1:0-13810 GCA_963971905.1 uncultured Cellvibrio sp. | reverse complement strand
CAGTCACGTCGTTAAAAGGCTAGAGTTTAACCCGAAAAATGTCGATTAATTTAACAGTTGTTAGGTGGTCTGGTTCGCATCTTGAAAATAAAAAAGCGACAAAATGTCGCTTTTTTATTTTATATCAATGCGTTATGAGTGGTTGTTAATTCTTCCGCTAAGCTTTTGCTCTGTTTACTAAGGCTGTTTTGATTGTTTCGCGCATTGAGCGCAAGGTTCTTTCTGTTGTCTCCCAATCAATGCAAGCATCGGTTACAGATACACCGTATTTCAGGTCGCATAGGTTGGCAGGAATACTTTGATTGCCTGCGCCTATATTGCTCTCCACCATCAATCCGATAATAGATTGGTTGCCTTCAACAATTTGGCTGGCCACATTTTCCATAACCAGTGTTTGAAGCTCGTGGTTTTTATTGGAATTGGCATGGCTACAGTCAACCATGATGTTGGGGACCACTTTTGCCTTAGCCAATTCTTGCTCACACAATGCAACACTGACTGAATCATAGTTGGGCTTGCCGTTGCCGCCACGTAACACAACATGGCCGTAACCATTGCCGCGCGTGTGAATAATAGCTACCTGGCCTTCGGTATTGATGCCAAGAAAACGGTGTGGCTTGGAGACGGATTGCAGTGCATTGATGGCGACGGTCAAGCCACCGTCCGTACCGTTTTTGAAGCCTACAGCAGAAGAAAGTCCGCTCGCCATTTCGCGATGGGTTTGCGATTCCGTTGTGCGCGCGCCGATGGCTGACCAACTAATTAAATCATGCAGGTATTGAGGCGAGATAGGATCGAGCGCTTCAGTGGCTGTCGGCAAGCCCATTTCTGATATATCCAGCAATAATTGACGGCCGATATGCAGCCCTTCTTCAATTTTGAAGGAGTCATCCAGGTAAGGATCGTTAATTAAACCTTTCCAACCGACGGTTGTGCGTGGTTTTTCAAAATAGACGCGCATTACTACGTAGATTGTATCGCTTACTTCGTCAGCTAATTTTTTCAGGCGTTGGGCGTAGTCTTTAGCGGCGGCTACATCGTGAATGGAGCAGGGTCCAATCACTACAAAGATGCGATGATCTTTGCGGTCGAGAATATTGCGTACTACTTCGCGACCTTGGGTGACCGCATCGCGAGCTTTATCTGTGAGTGGGATTTTTTTCTTAAGTTCTGCTGGGGATATCAACAGTTCTTGCGAGACCACATTCAGGTCATCGACTTGGGCGTTAGTCATGGTATTGCTTCCTGAGAAATGTAAAAACGTGGTTCATTCTACCTATAATAATTGAAAAAGTGGGATGGTATTTTAATAAAATGCTTAAATAAGGGAGAATAAACTATATTGCTGCGATATTTTAGGTTTTTTGTTTTCCTGTTTTAAGGTTTTTGCGGTTAGTCTTTTTTTGATCCGCCAAAAAATGCATTTTTTGAAATACTCATCCTCTTAAAGTTGATCATATTGTATCTCTTTGGGCAGTTTTGGGGATTTTTCAGGCCAACGTTTGATCAGCTTTTTATCTGATAGGTAACAAATAGGGCTTATTGTTGGTTGGCAAGTTTTGCTATACATGAAAAATTACTTTTTCCTTAAAAGGATGATTCTGTGCAGTTGAATAGAAAGACGATTGCTGCGGTACTGATCGGCATCTTGTCACCTTGGGTTAATGCAAGTGATTCTGGGCGGATTGCATTGGTGCTGGGCGGTGGCGGCGCTCGCGGTGCGGCCCATATTGGGGTTCTGGAAGTATTAGAGCGCGAGCGAATTCCTGTTGACTGTGTGGTGGGAACCAGTATGGGTGGTTTAGTTGCGGGCTCTTATGCAGCGGGATTATCACCGCAAACTATGCGCGACAAGCTTGCGGTAGCAGATTGGACGGATATGTTCCTTGATGTGGCGGACTTTTCCCAGCTCAGTTATCGCAAGAAAAAGGTCAGCAAACGTTACCTTGCCGGTACTGAAATGGGGTTGACCAAAAATGGTGTGCAAATCCAACCGGGTGTTGTTGCCGGTGAAAAAATAAAACTATTTTTTAATCAACTGGTGGATGCAGACTTAGGGGAGCGTGAAATTCAAGAGCTGAGTTTACCACTTGCCATAGTCGCAACCGATATAGGTACGGGGGAGCGTGTTGTTTTCCGCAGTGGCAGTTTGACTCAAGCCATGCGAGCCAGCATGTCGGTTCCCGGGTTGATGGCGCCGGTAGAGTATGAAAACCGGAAATTGGTTGACGGCGGTTTGGTCGATAACCTGCCTATCGAAGTGGCTCGGGATTTGTGCAAAGCGGATCGGGTTATCGCCGTCAATGTGGGCTCTCCGCTAAAACCGCCGGAAAGTATTGGTTCACTGTTAAGTGTAACGGCGCAAATGATTGGGATTTTAACCAAGCAAAATGTGGAGCGATCGCTTGCTAGTCTGACCGGGCGCGACATTTATATTGCTCCTGAGCTGGGTGATATTAAAGCCACTGATTTTGCCCGTTATGAGGAGGCGACTGATATAGGAAGAGCCGCTGCGCAGCGGCAGGTTTTGACCTTGCGCGAACTGTCTGTTGACCAAAAGACTTACGCCGCATGGCAGCTGAAAAATAAAGATGGCCGTAAAAAAGAAATCTATGTCGATCAAGTTGTTATTTCACCCTTGCGACGGGTTCACCCTCAATATGTTGCGCGACAAATTCAGCAGCAAGAGGGGCAGCTACTGAATCGCGCTCAATTGGAACAGGATTTGGTGCGCGCTTATGGCGACGGTTTTTACGATGGAGTGGATTACCGTATCGTTGCGCAAGAGGGAAAAAATATTCTTGAAATTACCGCTGCTGAAAAAGCATGGAGTTCGGATTATTTGACCTTTGGTTTTTCTATCGATAATGAGTATCGCAAGGGTTCCAATTTTAATTTGCGCAGCGCTTATCGCAACACCTGGATGAATGATTACGGCGGAGAATTTTTTGCAGCCATAGATGTGGGCACCGAGTCGGCTCTTGAGCTGGACTTTTACCAGCCAGTCGATTACCGGCACCATTTTTTTATCGAGCCGCGTTATTTTAAAGAGCGTGAAATAATTGGCCTGTTTGCCGATGATATGGAGATTGCAGAGTATCAGCTAGATACATCCTATTCTGAGTTGTTGTTGGGGACCAATCTGGGTGTTTATGGTCAGTCTTCAATAGGGTGGCGCGAATACCGAATCAAAGGCACTGCCGATATAAGCGCAGTAACATTGCCGGATGTAGATGAGCGTTATGGCGGCGTTGAGTTTTCGTTAAATTTGGATCGACGTAACCGTATCTATTTCCCTTCCCATGGCTGGCGTAGCGAGATTACTTTTTTTGATGCCCATCATGAAGGCTATAAAAAGCTTTCAGTTGATGTTGGGCAGGCCTATAAACTCAATGATTTTGTTTTTGCCGTGCGTGGGCTCTATGTGGCTTCACTAGAGGATGAACTGCCGTTTTATGATGCGGTGATGTTAGGCGGATTTCTGAATTTGTCTGGGTATGCCAGCAATCAAATCATTGGCGACGATGCATTTTATTCCCACCTGCGCGCGGAGCGTATTATTGGGCGCATGCCATTGGGATTAAACGGTGACTTGCGTATGGGGTTTGCGTTAGAGGCGGCCAAACTGCAAACGATTTACACTATGACTCAAACAGACCGGTGGTTGGATTCCGGGGTGCTTTATTTAGGTGGGGAGACGCCATTGGGACCCTTATATTTAGGGTACGGATTCACATTTAGTGGCGACTACAATTTGTATTTTAAATTGGGCGCTTTTTAATGGTTTGAGTGCGCGATAAGCCTCGCAATGAGGCTTATCGCAATGATTGCTTAAAAATGAAAAATGGCTGCCGCGTAGGGTCCTTTTATATCTAAATTTGTTTGCACTTCATCATCGTCAATATTGACAGTCAGTGCGCGATATCCCACTTCAACGCCAATATCTAACGCTGAATCAAATGAATAGCCTATTTTTGCGCTGTAGTCGGCTAAGTCATTGCCATCGTAACTGATGTAATTACCTTCAAATCCTGCAAAAAAGCCGGTCAATGGTAAGTCAAACTGCATATGTCCGTAGGCGAGGGGGAGTGCAAGATCAATATCGGTGTTGTCGCTTAACCCGGAACTTTCCGCTTTTAAGTAGCCGGAGTATTTTCTCAACGTGACGCCAAGATCGAGTGTTAGCCAGTTATCGAGCAGCTCGTAATAAAGGGCTGCATCGGTGTAACTCAGATCAAAATCCGTTGCGACAGTGGTGCCGCTGGGGTAGGTGATATTCCCAATGCCCAAGTTGTCAGCAGATGTTGCAGGGTTGCCTATATCACCTGAGTATTCACTCTGCCATATGCCAGCGCCAGCATAAACGCCAAAGACAGTATCCGCATGCCCTTGGTGTGCTGCGGTAAGTGCGAGTGCGCTGAGTGATAATCTGATTAAAAACGAGCGTGGTTTCATGGGGCATCCTTAGGCTTAAATTGAAAGGCTTGAGTTGAAATTTTATCGTGCAGTGTAATTCGAGGCTGATGAAAACTCTGTGACAAGTTATGGTTTGGGCAACCTGATGGTTAGGTCTCAATGGCTTTTTGCTGTAATAGATCCAAAAAGACCCGTGCCGCATTATTCAGCGTTCGTTGGCTGTGATGAATATAGCCTAGCGGGCGCATAATGGGAGGTTGATTTACATCCAAAATATGCAAGCTGTCATCAATAATACGTTGGGGTAAAACGCCCCAACCAAATCCGATACTTAACAGCATTTTAATCGTATCTAGATGGTTGGATACCATGCCGGTAGCCAGTGGTAACTGTTGTAAGTCAAACAGGTTTTTAATGAGTTGCGTGGTATAGGTGTTGGTATCGGGCATTATTGACGGATAGAGGCTTAAATCGGCCAGCTGAAGATGCGATTGCGCTGCAAGTGCATGGGTGGGTGCGACGACGAAGTGGAGTTGGTCGTGCCAGAGCGTTTCACTGTGGAGGCGCGAGTCTTGTTGAAGCGCGAGCGTAATAATGGCGATGTCGTATCTGCCTTGGAGTATTTCATGGTAAGCCTGCTCCGAATCGAGAAAGTGTAAATCCAGTTTTACTTGCGGATAACGTGTTGAGAAGTCCCGCAAATAGGGCGGCAAATAATGTAGCCCTACATGGTGGCTGGTGGCGATGCTCAGTTTGCCCTGGATATCCCCTTGCAAATCGGCGATTGCACGCTGTGTTGCCGCCACTTCACCCAAGATTAACTTGGCTTTGCTTAACAGAAGCTGACCTGCTTGGGTCAGCACCACTTGTCGCCCCATACGGTCAAATAAAGATGCATTGAGCTGATCTTCCAGTAACGCAATGCGTTTGCTAATCGCGGGCTGGGTCAGGTGTAAGCGCTCAGCGGCTGCAGAGAATGAGCCCTGTTCGGCAATTGCTACAAATGCGTGTAAATGTTGGGTATCCATCGCTTTATTTTCTTATTATTCCTGTTGGGAATGCAAACTATAAAAAAGATAAATTTGTTTTATGGGTGGTGTGGCCGTACCATCTCTTTCTACTAAACGATCTTCGAGGTTCCCGTATCGGGAATTTTGAGTGATCCAGAATCAATACCGTGTAAGCCGATCTTTTGGAGATTCACCATGGCCGCGAAAACGCTTTACGACAAACTTTGGGATGCCCATCTGGTGCAGCAGCGCGATGATGGTTCAGCCCTTATCTACATCGATCGTCACATAGTGCATGAAGTGACGTCGCCCCAAGCGTTTGATGGCTTGCGTTTGGCTGGCCGCAAGCCTTGGCGGGTGGATTCCATCCTTGCCACGCCCGATCACAACGTTCCAACTACGCAAAAAGAGCGTGCCCATGGTGTTAAAGGGATTGAGGACCCTGTGTCATTAATCCAGGTGCAAACCCTTGATGATAACTGCGATGAGTTTGGTATCGTCGAGTTCAAGATCAATGACCATCGCCAAGGAATTGTGCACGTCGTCGGCCCGGAAACCGGCGCCTGTTTGCCGGGTATGACAGTGGTTTGCGGCGACTCTCACACCGCAACCAATGGCGCATTAGGTGCGTTGGCCCATGGTATAGGCACCAGCGAAGTAGAGCATGTCATGGCGACTCAATGCCTGGTCGCGAAAAAGATGAAAAACATGCTGGTCAAAGTGGATGGCAAACTCGGTTTGGGTGTGACGCCAAAAGATGTAGTGCTTGCCATCATCGCCAAAATCGGCACTGCTGGCGGTAACGGCTGTGCGATGGAGTTTGGCGGTCAAGTGTTCCGCGACATGAGCATGGAAGGGCGTATGACTGTATGCAACATGGCGATCGAAGCGGGCGCACGCGCCGGTATGGTCGCGGTGGATCAAACAACTATCGATTATGTAAAAGACAGAACCTATGCCCCTAAAGGCGACTTGTGGGAAAAGGCGGTTGCTGACTGGCGCAACTATGTAAGTGACGAAGGTGCCCATTTTGATGTGGTAGTTGAACTCAATGGCGCTGATATCAAGCCGCAAGTGAGTTGGGGTACTTCGCCAGAAATGGTGGTGTCAGTAGAAGATAAAGTGCCTGATCCGGCGCAAGAGACTGATCCAGTAAAACGCGAAGGTATGTTGCGCGCCTTGCAATACATGGGCTTACAGGCGAATCAGACTATTACTTCAATCAAGTTGGATCGCGTGTTTATCGGCTCCTGCACCAACTCGCGTATAGAAGATATGCGCGCGGCAGCTGCTGTAGTTAAAGGTCGCACTAAAGCATCATCTGTAAAAGAAGCGATTGTGGTTCCCGGTTCTGGTGCGGTTAAAGCGCAAGCCGAAGCGGAAGGTCTGCACGAGATTTTCATCGCCGCCGGTTTGGAGTGGCGCGAGCCAGGTTGCTCCATGTGCTTGGCGATGAATGCCGATAAGTTGGGCAATGGTGAGCACTGCGCATCTACCTCAAATCGCAACTTTGAAGGTCGTCAGGGTTACGGTGGCAGAACCCACTTGGTTAGCCCGGCCATGGCAGCAGCAGCAGCGATTGCTGGTCATTTTGTCGATGTGCGTACGTTTGTTAATTAATAGGAGCCGAGCATGAAAAGTTTTACTGTATTACAAGGTTTGGCGGCTCCTATGGATCGCGCCAATGTCGATACGGATATGATTATCCCCAAGCAGTTTTTGAAGTCGATCAAGCGCACTGGCTTCGGCAAAAACCTGTTTGATGAATTGCGCTACCTCGATGAAGGCAAGCCGGATCAAAGTTGTGAAGGTCGCCCAGTCAACGCAGAATTCCCTTTGAATTTTCCGCGCTATCAGGGCGCTACAGTGCTCTTGTCGCGTGAAAATTTTGGCTGTGGCTCAAGCCGTGAACATGCCCCTTGGGCGCTGGATGATTACGGCTTTCGCTGTGTTATCGCCCCTAGTTTTGCCGATATCTTTTATAACAACTGCTTCAAAAATGGCTTGCTGCCGATAGTCTTAAACGATCAGATTGTCGATCAGTTATTCAAGGAAATGTACGCGACAGAAGGCTATCAATTAACCATTGATTTGCCAGTGCAGCTAGTTAAAACCCCAAGCGGTGAGAGCTTTGCGTTTGAAGTTGATGAATTCCGCAAGCACTGCTTGTTAAATGGTTTGGACGATATAGGGTTAACCCTTGAGCATGCCGATGCGATTCGCGCTTATGAAGCCAAAAAACGTATTGAGGCGCCTTGGTTGTTTGATGTAGTTAAATGAGTAGCGAAATAAGAATTTTTTAATTGGAGAATGCTTGTGGGCAAACATATTTTAATTCTGGAAGGCGATGGTATCGGCCCAGAAATCGTGCGCGAAGCGCGTAAAGTGTTAGATGTAGTTAATGCTAAATTCGACTTGGGTTTGACCTTTGAAAATGAATTGATGGGCGGCTGTGCGATTGATGTGCACGGCGTTCCCTTAGCTGATTCAACGCTGGAGCGTGCGCGCCAAGCGGATGCAATTTTGCTGGGTGCTGTCGGTGGTCCCAAATGGGACAAGCTGGAGCGCTCGATTCGCCCGGAAAGAGGCCTGCTAAAAATCCGTTCGCAATTGGGGTTGTATGCCAATCTGCGTCCGGCACTTTTGTATCCACAATTGGTTGATGCCTCCTCGCTGAAGCCTGAAGTGGTTTCCGGTTTGGATATCTTGATTGTGCGCGAACTGGCTGGCGGTATTTACTTCGGTGAGCCGCGCGGTATTCGTGTCTTGGAAAACGGCGAGCGCGAGGGTTACAACACCTATAAATACTCCGAAAGCGAGATTATCCGCATCGGCCGTACAGCCTTTGAAATGGCGCGCAAGCGCAATGGAAAGCTCTGTTCGGTGGACAAAGCAAACGTGCTGGAAGCGACTATCCTGTGGCGCGAAGTGATGGATACGCTGCATAAAGAGTATCCTGATGTAGAGTTGTCGCATATGTATGTCGATAACGCTGCTATGCAGCTGGTGCGTGCGCCAAAACAGTTCGACGTATTGGTGACGGGCAACATGTTTGGTGATATTTTGTCCGACGCAGCAGCTATGTTAACCGGTTCGATTGGTATGTTGCCATCGGCCTCCTTGGATAAAGACGGCCGCGGTATGTATGAACCTTGCCACGGTTCTGCGCCGGATATCGCCGGTCAGGGCATCGCCAATCCGATGGCCATGATTTTGTCGGTATCCATGATGTTGCGTTATTCGCTCGGTTATCCGCAGGTGGCGGATGCCATTGAAGTGGCGGTCGGCAAGGTGTTGGATCAGGGGTTCCGCACTGCCGATATTTATACCGAAGGTAAGACCAAAGTATCTACCTCGCAAATGGGCGATGCTGTTGTGGCAGCATTGGCTTAAATTTTCGCTTGTGAAATAAAGAGAGACTGAGATGAAAGTAGGTTTTGTAGGTTGGCGCGGTATGGTGGGCTCCGTATTGATGGAGCGTATGCAATCAGAGAATGATTTTGCGGATATCGAGCCAGTATTTTTTACCACCTCAAACGTAGGTGGCGCTGCGCCAGCGGTAGCTGCTGGTTTGCCCCCATTGAAAGATGCTTATTCTGTTGAAGAATTGAAGCAGTTGGATGCAATTATTACCTGCCAAGGCGGTGATTACACTAGCGAGATTTTTCCGAAGCTGCGTGCTTCAGGTTGGAATGGCTATTGGATTGATGCAGCTTCCAGTCTGCGTATGGAAGATGATGCGGTTATTGTTCTCGACCCAGTGAATCGTGCTGTTATCGATTCTGCCCTGAAAAAGGGTGTTAAAAACTTCATTGGCGGCAACTGCACCAACTCCATCATGCTGATGGGGGTGGGTGGTTTGTTCCATGCTGGTTTGGTGGATTGGGTTAGCTCCATGACCTATCAGGCTGCGTCTGGTGGTGGTGCAAATCACATGCGCGAACTGTTGAAAGGCATGGGTGTAATTCATGATGCGGTCGCTGATGAGTTGGCAACCCCTTCATCTGCCATTTTGGATATCGACAGAAAAGTAGCCAATACCATTCGCAATGACGTGCCCCGTGAATTCTTCCCAGCACCTCTGGCGGGTGGCCTGATCCCCTGGATCGATAAGCAGTTGGACAATGGCCAATCCAAAGAAGAGTGGAAAGGTCAGGCGGAAGTGAACAAAATTTTGGGTACTGATAGCACCATCCCCGTGGACGGTTTGTGTGTGCGTATTGGCGCTATGCGTTGCCACAGCTTGGCTTTGACCATCAAACTCAAGAAAGATCTGCCGCTCAGCGAGATAGAGTCCATCATTAAGTCAGGTAATAACTGGGTGAAGTTTGTGCCAAACGTTCGCAGCATTACTGAGCAAGAGTTGACTCCAGCGTCTATCACTGGTGGTTTGAATATTGGTGTTGGCCGTGTGCGCAAGCTGAATATGGGCCCAGAGTATCTGTCTGCCTTTGTGATCGGCGACCAATTGTTGTGGGGTGCTGCTGAGCCTTTGCGCCGTATGCTACGCATCCTCAAAGAAGCTAAATAAGCGGTTCTTTTTGTTTGTCGGTTAGGTAAAAATCAAAACCCCAAGATTGAATATAATCTTGGGGTTTTTGCTTTTTATAACCAATTTGGGGGTGAATAAGGATTTAAATGTCAGTTGTTTTTCACACTTTTACAAAAACACGGCAAAAAATCACCCAAAAAGTCGTTTTGTTAGGTCTTTGTCAAGACCCCAAGTATTGATAAAAACCTATTTATAATGAATACTTACGAACGATACTGAAGATTCATTCGAGGTTTTTTACCTCGCTGGCACAGTTTTTCATCTACTCTTCAAACTGTGTTAATCAACTAATATGTCTGGCTAATTGTGTTTGGTTCAGCCGTGGAATAATAAAAGGATAGCGCTATGCGTCTTCGTCAGTTGGTTTTAGCCTGTGGTCTTACATCCATTGTGCTGTCGCCCTACGCCAGTGCCTTGGGGTTAGGTGAGGTTAAACTCAAGTCAACGCTCAATCAGCCGTTGGAGGCTGAGGTTAAGCTGCTTGATACTCGCGACCTTACGGCAGAGCAGATTTTAGTTGCTTTGGCGTCTCCTGCTGACTTTGAACGCAATGGCGTGGACCGCTTGTTTTTCTACACTGAGTTTCAATTCCAAGTTGATCTTGCCGCTGCCGATGGACCCAAGGTGGTCATTACTTCGCGCAACCCTGTGCGTGAACCCTATTTGAATTTCTTAATTGAGGCGCGTTGGACTGCTGGTCGCCTGTTGCGTGAATACACCTTGTTAATGGATCTGCCTACTTTCGACGAATCAGGTTCTACGCAAGCCGTACAGGCAGCTGTAACCAGTACCCCCAGGCAGCAACCGCGTACAACCTCCTCCATGCCTAGGGCTTCCTCAAGCTCTGCTGAAACACGTCAGGCTTCTGTATCTCGTCAGCCCAGCTTGAGTGGCGATCAATACGAAGTCCGCAGTAACGATACATTGTGGGAAATAGCGTTGCGTGCGCGTCCTGACTCTAGTGTTTCCGTCCATCAAAGTATGATGGCGCTCTACCGTGCCAACCCTGAAGCATTTATCAATGGCAATATCAATCGCTTGCGCCGCGGGCAAGTGTTGCGTATTCCCGATGCCAGCGAGATGAGGTCGCTTAATAAGTCTGCGGCAGTGACCCAATTTGCCCAGGCAACAGGCGATTCTGAGTCTGGTGCTCAGTTAAACGCATCGCGTCGTACCAGTACTGCGCGCACTGAGTCTGCTGAAGCTAGCGGCAGAGTCAAATTGGCGGCTCCATCCTCTGGTGCAACCGGTGCGGGTCAGGGTAGTGGTGCCAATGATGGTGCGGGCAAGGCGTTGGAGTCTGAGCTCGCAGTAACATTGGAAGAGCTGGATAAATCGAAGGCTGAAAATACAGAATTAAGCTCACGGGTAAAGGATCTTGAAGCGCAAATCCAAACCATGGAGCGTTTGGTTGAGGTGAGCAATGAGAAGCTGCGTGCTCTACAAGTTGCTGCTGGACAGAATTCTGCCGAACAATCCACGGGCCAAACAGCCGTAGAACCAGCAGCAACCGAAACTACCCCAGAGGTTGCGGCTTTTGCCAGCTCAGAGTCGGCCGCGTCCAGTGTTGCGGCTGTGGTACCACCACAACCAGCCCCTCCGAAGAAGGTAATTGTTCCCCCTAAGCCACAACCAACATTTGTTGATACTGCAATCGAAAATGCCCCTTGGATTGGTTTGGGTGTACTGGGATTAGCGGGCGCCGGTTACTTTGTTTATCGTCGGCGCAAGCAAGCTGAGGAGCAAGCGGCGGAAGAGCAAGATGATGTGTTTGCCATGGACGATTCAGCCGGTGAGTATGAAGAGGCCGCTGATGAAATTGATCAGGTTAATGAAATTGATGAGGCGTCGTTATTTGATGAGGGCAATGAGGCTCCGGCGGTTGCTGAAACTGGCGATGTAGTTGGCGAGGCTGATATCTACATCGCTTATGGAAAATTAGATCAAGCTGAAGAAATGCTCCTCAATGCGCTGCAGAAAGATCCAGACTCTGCTGATATTCGCATGAAATTGCTCGAAGTTTATTCCCAGCAGCAAAATGCTCCTGCTTTCGATAAGCACTATGCTGCATTATTACCTGTTGCAGGCGGTGCATTGCTGGCGCGTGCTTCAGAGTTGCGCGATGGGATCTTGGGTGCAAATGAGTTTGATCCCGGGGGTTCGACTTCCAGTGATTCACTAAATACAGATCTAGATCAGTTTTCTCTCGATGATCTGGAGCTGGATGAGGATTTGTCTGTTGCTCCGGTTGCCGCAAGCGAAGTTTCCAGTTTTGATTTTGATCTGGATTTAGATGATGACGAGTCCAATCTTACCTCGTCAGTTGCGGGTGCTTCTGCCGAAGCGGCAACTGAATTCGATTTGGATTTAAGTGATGATCTAGCGGGTTCTGACGAGGTCGATGACTTATCCGAGTTGTCATTAGCGCTCGATAATATGGGTGCCGATACGCTCCCGGAGGATCTGGAGGTCAAGGCATCGTCCATTGAAGATGAATTTAATTTTGACCTGGATGATGATCTTGAGCTGAGCGAATCTTCAGTAGAAGAATCAGCTGAGGTTGTTGCTGATGCGTCAGAGTCACTCGATGTACTGGCAGATGATTTCAACTTGGATATGAATGTTGAAGATGTCGACCTGGCAGCACTTGATCATGAAATGGAAAGTCTGGATGTTGAGTTTGACGAAGACTTATTGATTGAGAGTGAGTCAGATGCGGCCCTTGACTCAGCAGCTGATGAGCTTGCTCTGGATTTCGAAGATGATTTTGACGCTGAGGATTTTGAGCTCTCAGATACTGGCTCGGCATCCGGGGATTTATCAGTCGCTAATCTTAGCCTGACCGACGATTTGGATAAGTCTGAAGCATCAATGGATTTTGAGCTGGACGAAGACTTGACTGATCTTGGCGTTAAGGAGCAGCCCACTGATGTAACAGAAGCGCTTGCTGCTGATGATTTAATTCCGGATTTTGATCTGACTGAAGATGATCTCGATCTTGCAGAGCTTGATGCGGATTTGAACGAATTAACTGAGCCTGCAGAGCTTGCCGGCACTGAGTTTGTTAGTGACAATGGCATTGTCGATCTAGAGTTGCAGGATGAAATTCCTGCACAACCAGAGCCTGTGCAGGACCCTACTGCATCAATGCCTGATGACTCGGCCTTGGCTGATGCTGAAGAAGAGCATGACGAAGATTTGTTTGCACAAGCTCTGTCGGATTTCTCCGCTGAATCAGATGATATTGACTTGAATGAGTTTTCCAGCGATGAAACGGCTCTTGCAGACTTGTCTGATGACGACATGGATGCTGAATTGGATTTCTTGGCGGATGCTGATGAGGCCGCGACTAAGCTTGATTTGGCGCGTGCTTATATTGACATGGGTGATAGTGAAGGCGCTAAAGATATCCTTTCTGAAGTCTTGGGTGAGGGTAATGATGAGCAGCGTAAAGAAGCAAATGAGTTGCTTGGCCGTATAGGGTAATTTCTGTGGATCGCAAAAGCCTTGCATTTCGGTGCAAGGCTTTTTTTTATTTTGTGCAATTTGGTTTTAGTGTGATGGCTGCTTTCTAATGAGTGAAAACTACGTTCCCAGTTCCAAGCCTTATGCCCGTAATGGAGAGGTGGTGGCCGATACTATTTGGCCGGACGGGATGCATCGCATTGCTTTGGGGGTTGAATATAAAGGAACTGATTATCACGGTTTTCAGGTGCAGCCAAACGGGGTAAAAACCGTGCAGCAGGCCTTGGAAAAGGCCTTATCTATTGTCGCTAATGAGCCTGTGAGTCTGGTTTGTGCAGGCAGGACGGACGCGGGGGTGCACGCCACT
>CAXAVL010000108.1:0-13868 GCA_963971905.1 uncultured Cellvibrio sp. | reverse complement strand
TATAGCTCAAGAACAGGGTGATTCCGCAGTTGCATATGCCATCTAATCGCCATAGGGGACATTCGCGGATTCAGACACTATAATGGCCGCCTTTATTTGCCGGGTCTGTCACAGACAGCACTTTCTTACCCACCATCACAAGGTAAACCCATGATTATCAAGCCAAAAGTTCGCGGTTTTATTTGTACCAACGCCCACCCGCAAGGCTGTGCAGTTAACGTTCAAGAGCAAATCGCCTTCACTAAAGCTAAAGGTCCTGTGGCCAATGCCCCCAAGAAAGTCTTGGTATTGGGCTGCTCTACCGGTTTTGGTTTGTCTTCACGGATTACCGCTGCGTTTGGCGGTGGAGCCGATACGCTGGGTGTTTGCTTTGAAAAAGAGCCAAGTGAGACTAAAACGGCGACTGCCGGTTACTACAATACCTCGGCGTTTCACGATGCGGCCAAAGCAGAAGGCCTGTATGCCCAGACTATCAATGGCGATGCGTTTTCTGACGCGCTGAAAGAGCAAGTTATCACCGAGTTGAAAAACTCCATCGGCAAAGTCGATTTGGTGATTTACAGCCTGGCATCACCGCGCCGCACTGATCCTAAAACCGGTGAAGTGTACAACTCTGTACTCAAGCCAATCGGCAAGCAGTACGTGTCTAAAAACCTCAATACCGATACTCTGAAAATTGCCGACGTCACCATCGAGCCAGCGTCGGATGAAGAGATCGCCAACACAGTTAAAGTGATGGGCGGTGAAGATTGGGAAATGTGGATCGATGCTTTGAAAGGCGCCGATCTGCTTGCCGACAACTTCCAAACCGTGGCTTACACCTACCTCGGCGACAAGTTGACTTGGCCGATCTACGGCAAAGCAACTATCGGTAAAGCCAAAGAAGATTTGGATCGCGCCGCGAAAACCTTGAGTGCAAAACACGGCGGCAACGCCCGTGTTGCGGTATTAAAAGCGGTAGTAACCCAAGCTAGCTCGGCCATTCCGGTAATGCCGTTGTATTTGGCGATCCTGTTTAAAGTGATGAAAGAGCAGGGCACCCATGAAGGTTGCATCGAACAGATTCAACGCTTGTTTACAGAGTGTCTCTATTCAAATACACCGCGCTTGGATGATGCCAACCGCTACCGCGTCGATGAATTGGAATTGAGCCCATCGGTGCAAACCAAAGTGGAAGAAATTTGGGAACAAGTGACCGAAGAAAATCTGTTTGAGTTGACCGATTTTGCCGGTTACAAAGCGGAATTTTTGCGCTTGTTTGGTTTCGGTTTAAACGGTGTCGATTACGAGGCAGAAACCACCCCGCTGGTGCAGACGAACTTCTAAGACTGCCGCAATAATCCCTCGCCTCGGCGGGGGATTTTTTTATCGGTTATTGTTAAATAATTATTGTGTAGAACTGTATTTAAATAGGAGCATAAATGCGCAAACGTATTGCGATAGATATGGACGAAACCATTTGCGATACCATGGCTCGCCACTTGGATTGGTACAACACGGAGTTTCAGCAAAGTTTAACCAAAGCGGATTTATACGCGACTAAAATTTATCACAAAGTGCCCGAGGCACATGTTGCCCGCGTGCGAGCATACCCTGATATCCCCGCGTTTTTTACTGATATTCCACCCTATGACGATGCTATCGAAGTGATTCGTGAATTGCATGAATCCTATGAGATTGTAATCGCCACTGCAGCGATGGAGCATCCCACCTCATTTGCGCCCAAGTATGAGTGGTTGGTGAAATACTTGCCGTTTTTATCGCCGATGAATTTTATTTTTTGCGGCAAGAAAAATTTGGTGCAAGCAGATTATTTAATTGACGACAGCTCGCGCCATTTTGATGGATTTGTAGGGCAGGGGATTTTGTTTTCTGCCCCGCATAACATGGAAGAGGCGACAGAAGTGCGGCTCAATGATTGGCAAGAAGTGCGCGCCTATTTTTTGCGATAAGTTTTTGCGGCATTGTTCTCGCAAATAAGCGCGCACAAGTATTGGTTATTGCAAAGGTTTAAAAAAACGCTCGCTGCGCGGTAAAAAATAATCCTCGTAGTCGAGTGACATTACCACGCTGCGTGAGCGACCGACAAACTCGCTGCGCGGTACAAAACCAATCATGCGTGAATCAGCACTATTGTCACGGTTGTCTCCTAACATTAAATAGTGGCCCTCAGGCACGGTGACTGGGTCAAAATTGGCGTAGCCCTGCGCATTAGGATCCAAGCGGACAATATGTGTTTGTTCCGGTAGTTGCTCCAGCCAATCGCCATTGGTTGCTGCGGTATAGGAAAGCGCTTTACCGTTGATAATTAAATGGTTGTCGCGCATGGCAATAGTATCGCCCGGTACGCCAATCACACGTTTAACCAAACGCTTATCCGCTACTTTGGAATCGAATACGGCAATCTCACCGCGTGCGGGGTCGGCAATCTTATAAAGTGAAATATGAGTGAAGGGAATGCGTAAATCATAGGCCATTTTATTCAGGCCAATCCGGTCGCCTTCGATCAGGGTGGGTTTCATTGAGCCGCTCGGCACATCATTCCAATCGGCGATGGCGCTGCGGAAGCAAAACATCAGAGCCAAGAATAGGATGAATGAGCGATTTTCTTTCCAGCAGGATTTACATTGGCTCAACATGATTGATTTCCTTTAACAACAGTTAGTTGATTGAACAAACACCAAGGATGAATAAAACTGTATGAGTGTGTATTGACCGGGTTTTTTAGCCTCGGTTCAGTGTATGAAACATTTACTTTTTAGCAGCTATTATTTATGTCTATTTTTCGTCATCTAGTGGGTGTTATCACAACGGGTTTATTTATCGTTTTCACCAGTGCGGTGTTTATTCCCTTAATGGTGTTAGCGTTGCTGAAGGTGGGTATTCCACTGGCGCGCTGGCAAGCGCTGTGTAACCGTTGGTTGGATGGATTGGCCAGCCTGTGGATGAATGCCAACGCAGGGCATCAGAAGTTGTTATTGCCCACGCAGATTGAGATTGAAGGGCTGACCAATTTGAGCCGACAGGAGTGGTACATGATGGTGGCTAATCATCAATCCTGGGTGGATATTCTCTTGCTGCTGCGCATCTTTAACGGGCGCATTCCCTATCTTAAATTCTTTTTGAAACAATCTTTGATTTGGGTGCCGCTGCTCGGCCTCGCCTGGTGGGCGTTGGAGTTTCCCTTTATGCGGCGCCATACCAAAGCGCAGATTGCACGCGACCCGTCCCTGCAAGGGAAAGACATAGAGCAAACCCGCAAAGCCTGCGAAAAGTTCCGCTACAACCCGGTGACAATCATTAACTTCCTTGAAGGCACGCGCTTTACTAAAGAAAAATATGCGCAACAACAATCTAGTTATCGTCATTTGCTGATGCCCAAAGCGGGCGGTTTGGCGTTTACGCTTGCGGCGATGAATGGGCAGTTGCATCGCCTGCTGGATGTAACCATTTATTATCCTGACGGTATTCCAACCTATTGGGATTACGCCTGCGGCCGTGTGAAGCGCATTCAAATACACATTCGTCAGTTGCCTATCCCCACAGAATTGATTGGTGATTACACCGGAGACGCTGAATTTCGCGCGGGTTTTCAGCAGTGGGTGAATCAATTGTGGCAGGAAAAAGATGCGCTCATCGAACAGATGGCAAGCCGCAGGGAAAATTAAACTAGGTAGTCGCGCCGGTTGAGGCTATTCTAGCGGCGAAATCTGTCGAAACCGGCAAATTTAAATGATCACATAAATTCGTAAATGATCAGGTAAGTCCGTAAAAACCGACTGGAGGGCTACATGTTCTACACGCTAAATGATCTTTTTGCCAAATTGGGGTTGCCCAATACTCCCGCCGAAATCGAGGCTTTTATCGCCAAACATAACCCTCTGCCGCAGGCTGAACCACTGGCCAGCGCGCCTTTTTGGACTGCAGAACAAGCGGAGTTTTTGCGTGAGGCGCGTCAGAGTCACTCGGACTGGGCGGAAGTGGTCGATGAGCTTAATTGCTTATTGCGCGACTAGCTTTATTCCGTTTGAAGCCTAGCGACCGGCCAATGTGCCGGTCGTTTTCATTTGGCAGTCATGTTTTCTATGTTATGGTTCGTCCTTCCTAACTTGAGGTAACAGGATATAGCTATGCATAAATTGACCATTGTACTCACACTGACTGCACTCACCACGACTGCGCTTGCCGATGAAAAAAAGCGCCCTTGGGATGTCGATGTAGATGTAGGTGCAATCGCCACTTCCGGCAATACTGATTCAACCAGCCTGCAATTTAAGGTGGATGCCAAGCAAAATCTGGAAAAATGGGAAAACCAATACATCTTCAATTCGCTTTTCAAAGAGGATGAGGTCGAACAGGATGACGACACAACCAGCAAAGAAAAAACCGCTGAGAAATATTTTGGTTCGGCTAAATTTGCCTATTTGTTAGGTGTGGAAAAATCCTACGTATTTGGTTTTGGATCTTATACTGACGATAAATTTGGTGCTTATCGCACCTACACCACTGTCGCACTGGGTTACGGTGATTGGCTTTATTCCAGCCCTACATTCAATTGGTTTGTTGAGGCGGGTCCGGGTTATTTTGAAGGTGAAAAAGTAATTGAGAGCGACGATGCCAGCATCCCCTATAGCATTACCGATGAAAGTGGTGCAATGCTACGTGCAGCCACAGCGTTGGAATGGAAAATAACCAAGAATGCAGAATTTAAACAAGTGATTAGTGTGGAATCGGGCGCGGATAATACCCGTACCCAAAGTGAAACCTCACTGGCAACATCCATCAATGGCAGTATGAAAATGAAAGTGGGTATTGCCATTGCCAACGATACCGACGTAGCGCCGGGTAAAGAAAAGACCGACACGACTACGTTTATCAATTTGGTTTACAGCTTTTAAATTGATTGTTTAATCTCGCGTAAAGCACCTGACTGAAAAAGTACTTAACAAAAAGCACTTAACGGAAAGTACTTGGCAGCAAGTTCTTAGCTGAAAGTTCTTAACTGAAAGTTCTTAACTGAAAGTTCTTAACTGAAAGTACCATGGTTAATTTCTTGTTAGGTGCTTTGTTTGCGAGCCGTTATAATTCGCCCAGTTTTTCAATCGCAGTCATTATCTGCTCTTTGTGTTTTAAATCCCTATGGCATCATCTCATTTTTCGCGGACGCTATTAGCCCCCAAACATTGGTTGACTTGGCTGGGTGTTGGTCTTTGGTTTTTAATAGCCCAACTTCCCTATCGCTGGCAGTTGGCGATGGCGCGTGGCCTCAGCCCATTGTTGCGCAAAAACAAAAAACGTTTGCATCAGGCACAGACTAATTTGCGTTTGTGTTTTCCTCACATGAGTGATGCTGAACGCGAAAAACTGCTAAAAGAAACTTTGTTTTCCACTGCGATGGCAGCGTTTGAAACAGGCATAGCCTGGTTCTGGCCAAAGTCGCGCTTGCGCAAGTTATTTACCATTACCGGCCTTGAACATATCGAACAGGCGCAGGCTGAAGGGCAGGGTGCATTGCTGCTGAGTTTGCATTTCACTACCTTGGATATTGGCAGTGCCATGCTGGGGCAGTATTTGAATTACGATGGTATGTATCGCCCTCATGCCAATGCTGTTTATGATTATTTGCAGCAATCGCGCCGCGAAGCCTATTGCAGAGGTGGCATGGCATTTAGCCGCGACAATGTGCGTGCGATGGTCAGCCAATTGCGTAAAGGCCGCATGATTTGGTACGCACCCGATCGAGATTTAGGTGAAAAAATGTCGGTGTTTGTGCCGTTTTTTGGTGTGCCAACTGCAACGGTCACCGCGACTGGCCAGTTTGCGCGTATGGGGCGCGCGAAAATAATTCCTTTTACCCAGCGCCGTTTGGATGATGGCAGTGGTTATGCCGTTACGATTCACCCGCCGTTTGAAAATTATCCAACCGGTGATGATATTGTGGATGCACGCCGCGTGAACGAATTTATGGAGAAGGAAATTGCAAAGTGTCCAGGGCAATACTTTTGGGCACAACCGCGTTTCAGAACTCGCCCGCAAGGCGAGCCTCCAGTGTATTAAGTTATTTCTTTTGCACGGGTTTGTCGGAATAGTGGACTTGCCCGTTTTCATCCGTCCAGCGGTAAATAGTTGTCGCCGGTTTTTCATCTGCAGCGGCAGAGTCCGTTGGCGCTTGCGCAGTATTGCTAGACGCTTCGTTAATATTCTGTACACGATAAGTTCCCATACCATTAGCAGGTGTGGTCTCGTTGTTAAAAATAATTTCCGTTAACTGATTGAGTTTTGGATTCATCATCAGCGGTAATTTATTCGATGAATTTAATTGCTGCTGAAATTCTGGGTCGTTAAGAATCGCAATTACACGCGGGTCGTGTTTGATAGTTTGCACGCGGCTCCATGCTTGTACCATTTTTTCAGCCGCTGCCTGCGCGCCGTGTTCGCTGGTCACATCGGATTGTGACATAAGCGCCTGCACACTGGGGTTATTCATCAGTTCCTTAAAGGCGGGATCGCGCATCAGTGCGTGGGTATCACCGGTGGTGAGAATGGATTGGATTTTCTCATCGGCCATCAAGTTTTTCATCTGTCCATCATTTGCCACTTGTTGCACATGGGTGAGCATGGTTTGCGGATTCTCCACAAACGCTCTGGTTATTTGTGTAGTGGTCTTATCATCCAGTGCTAAATCCACCGCCGTGGCGGCGGCAGTGCCGATTAATTTCTTGGCACTGGCTTCAATAAATGAATCATTTGTTTTGGTAAGGTCTCGTATATGAGGTACTCCGCTTGCGGGTGCGTGCTCAGTATTATTTTGCACTGTTGAACTATCCAGTGTAGGTGCGTTGTTCGCCTGTAGCTGTGGTTGAGCCTTGGGTGTTATCACCAGTCCAAGTCCGTAGACTACGAGCAAACCCATCATCGCCCCCATTAATACCCCCACACCTGCACCGCCGATTTTAGATCCGGTTTGCGTTGCATCTGTATCGGGTATTAGTTTGGCCAACTGATTGAGCAGTACGCTGACTAAAAAGCTCACCAGCAAAAAAATGCTGCTACCCGCAATAAAATACACAATCAAACCCTCTAGCGAGGTGTTTTGCATAATCAATTTTGCCAGCGGTTTGGTAAATATAATCGCCGCTGGGTAGGCCACAATCCAGCCGAGTATGCGGGTGATGGAACCGATAAAACCTTTCTGATAGCCGCGCCAGGTAAAAAACGCGAGCAGTGCAAAAAAGATGATCGTTGTCAGGTGCATATCTATTCCTTAGTGCATTACTGGTTGAAATTCTTATTGATGTAATTTTTTTGCTAAACATTTGTAGCGATAAAAACTACAAGGACAGGCGCAGTTGCTTGTTTATTTCATTGCTAAAGCCTTGTGGTACAGCGGCTTTATTGGCATAGGTTTGCCACTGGCTAACCACATCTTGTACCTGTTCAATAATTAATTTTGCTTCTTTGGTGAAGTTGCTAATCAGTTTAGCGGTGACTAATAAATCTTCGCGGGTAAAATTATCGCGTTTGCCGTTTACACTTAATTGATGCGAGTTTACCCAGGGCGAGCCGGGTTTATAACTGTAGGCTACATCAAATGCGGGCGCTAATTGCCATTGCGCGCGCGGGTCAGACAAGATAAAGCCGAAGTTTTTGCTGTGATCATCATGGTTGCGCGCAACAATGTTAAACACCATACGGCGATAAATTTCTATCGCCTCTGCGCGGCTCAAGCGCAGTTGCCGTGCAACGGAAAATAATTGTTCGTAGCTGTAATGGCCGGGCATTTTAAAATCGGCGTGATCCATGGCGCAGAGCGATTGGTAGTGCAATTTATGATTGCCAATGCGATCAAAACGCTGCGTTAAAAAATGCGCGCGCTCGCCATCGATTAATAATTCGCAAGGTGTCATCGCAATGCCTGCGTCTTTTGCCATCAAATAATAGGCGTATTCCATCCGCCCAAAACCTTGTGGATCGCCAAAGGTTTCACGATTATTACCCTGTTCTACAATGCCATCAAATTTTAATAAGTAATGTTCAAAGCCTTCCGGTGCATCCACTTGGCCGGAACGAATTTCGCTGCGATTTTTATTGATCGCCACCAAGGCTTTGGCGCGCGCGCCGCCGGCAGATGTGCCCACCTGCAAAATTGCGGTTAAGTCATCGTTTCCGGCGCTGTGCAATTGGCTGCTCACGCCGGCGCGCTGATCCAATACTTGCTGCGCCATACTGATCAGTGAATCCAGCTCCAGTTTGGTATTTCCGGTTTGAGCCTGACGCAAAGCGGGTGCGTATTCCAGCGCGCCCATGCCGCGTTTGCCGCTGTAGAGCAATCGCTCCAGCGGATTAAAACTTTGCGGATCGCGGCCATTGCGCGCCAGCCAGGCATTGATAACCGCATTGCCAAAATCATCGGGCAGGGTATCGGCAAAACAGGCGGGCAAGCCTTTGTAAGTAGCGCGATTAAGTTGCGGGAAGTGAAAAATGCGCGTGCTATCGCTGCGGCTGGGCATGTGCAGCGGCGCGATTTGTACGCCGGTTTTGACCCATTCAGGGGTGTATTCAAAGGTCGCGGTTGCGGTGTCTGGCGCCCACGCCAGTGCGCCCACCAGTTTGTCCCACAGCCAGACTTCAGCGAGATTTTGCATTACCAGTCCAACCCGGGTTCTTCTACACCCTCTGCCGTATTTGCCGTTGCTGTTTTATAGGGTGTGTGGCGTGCGCGTTGACGCTGCTTGCCGCGCAGCTTTAATTGCTCCAAGGGGCTAGGGGGAGTTGCAGGTAAAAAGTTTTCTAACTGTTCCAGTGCATTGAGCGCGCGCAGAGCGGCCACCATGTTTTCCAGCTTGCCACCACCGGCAACCAGTTGGCGATAACTTTTGGGGGTTATGCCAATCTCGTCGGCCAGAGCCTGCTGGGTCATGTTCTGCGCCAAGCGCAGAGCCTCAAGGCGATTGCCCAGCTCAGCCGCAACTGACGCATTTGTCATAGTATAAAAGTCCATAATGGGTATTTATTTACCTTTATGTGTCTTAGTTAGGCCATTTGGGTTAATTTATACCTATTATCGGTTTTTGTCTATTTTTGAGTTGTTTTCTATCTATTAACTATTTTAATGCTGTTTATGGGTTGTTTATAACCTATTAATATTGGAGATGTGGCTATGTGGCTGGTGTATTAACAAGCGGCAGCGGTGCGGCTTTGGTGTTGGTTGGGAAAAACTGACTTCGCAGTCTCATAAAAGGTGTTTCTACCAAGAGATAGAGAAGCCATCCGCAAAAAATACTTACCGCCATAATAATTGCCACGCCCAGCCAGCCATTAATATCGACCTCATATTCCGTTAACGGTGCTTTCAATACTTGAAATATAGGTTTGTGAATTAGATAAATCGCGTAAGACCACAGCGCTAAACTTGCTGCTCCCGGAATTCGTATGCGATGCAACATTGAGTTGGGGCTGAGTGCAGCGAGTACCAGAATGCCAAAACTGATTGCCAATAACGAATAGCCAAATGTGGTCACCATGAACGTGCGTCCATAGCCTTCGATATAGGCAAAGTTCTGAAATACGTAAAACATGATCCCCACACTTGCCAAACCTATTGCTAACAAAAGATTGCCTCTACGCAATATTGCGGCGTAAATCGTTGGGTGAAAATTTTTCAATAAGGCGATCGCTATGCCGGGTAGTAGTTCATCAAAGCGGGTAAAACTGGAATAGTAAATATGTTCCATAAACGATTGCATGGTGATTGCAGCTTCGCCGTGGGCCTGCCAATTGTATCCGCGTAAAAAAATCGCGAGCAGCATTGCGCCAATAATGGCTATCCAGCCAAGTAGAACAGAGCGTTTAGCGTAGGCGATGAGTAATGCGATAACCGGAAAAATTAAATAGAATTGCTCTTCAATGCATAAAGACCAAGAGTGTGTAAAGGTTTCCCCAGCGCGCATGTCGAGGTTTTGGGTAAAGGTGAGAAACGACCAGAAGGGTGCCGTGGCGGTGCCGCTCAATGCGATTGGAAAAATAAAATAGAGCGCGAGTACAAAATAATAATTCGGCAGGGTGCGCAGAAAGCGGCGAATGTAAAACAGTTTCAGTGAAAAGTCCTGCCCTTTGGCAAATGCAGAGAGAATCTGGTTGCCAATTAAATAACCGCTTAACACAAAAAATAAATCGACACCTGCCCAACCAAGTTGGCTCATGAAACCGAAGATGTTTTCCCAGCTTACCACCACTTTGTAGTGGTAGATTAAAACGATAATAATGGCAATGGCGCGAAGAGTATCTAGCCCGTACAGGCGATTATTGTTATGGGCTTCCATGGGGTGATGCATGTGTCGTCCTGATAAATTTAGTATGTTAGTTGTGATGGGAAATTGTGGAGAATTGGTGCTAAGTTAGGTGGGCGGCATTATCACCGTAATTCCCGCATAAGTTCAATCAATCGCGCAATCCGCGCATTGGAAAGTTGGCGGTAGTCAGGATAGGGTGCAACAATCAGGCGATGTTCCTTGTTGATTGCAAAGTACTGGTCTAGCCACACCAGCGAAGGCAGATCCAAAGAAGCGGCGTATGTTTTTCCCGCGATGATATGAATTGCGTTATTGTTTTTATCAAGTTCTGGCGCGCTAAACAAAAGCGCTTCTTGTGAATGCGATTGAAATAATTCCAAATCGCGATATTCCTGCCAGCTCGGCGGTAAATTTTTGCGCTGATTTAGCGAAAACCAATCAAACAGTAATTTGGCGTAAACATTAAACGCTTTACGCCAGTGATTGCTGGTGTGTTGCACTATATGTGCGAGCTCACCCGGTGCCAAGCTGCGAAGTTCATTCATTGTGGGGTAGTCGCCAATCGGCGGGCGATTGGCGATATAAAAATTGATGGTGCTGTTGCGTGAGCCTAAACCAACAATATTGATTGTCATTTTTTAAGGAATATATCCGTTTACTGATTCTCTCTCCCTTGGAAAAGGGAAGTTGATTGTTGGCTAACAATTTGGCGCAAGGCATCAATCGCGAGCTGATGATCGGTTTCCTGTGGTAAGCCGGATACAGTCACTGCACCAATGATTCCACAATTTTGAATGCGCAGTGGAAGCGAGCCGCCGTGTGCGCAATATTCTTTGGGGTCTAAGTGCGGGATTGCCTCAAAGTCGCGATTTTTAGCTGCATTGTATTGCCCTTCATAATAAGAGCTATGGCCAAAGCGCATAACCGACTGCCGTTTGCGGCGTATCCAGTCTTGTTGGTCTTTTGTTGTGCCGGGCATTGCATAACTAAATACCACTTGTTCGAAAGCGTACACTTCAATAGAAACCGCTACGGAAAGATTTTCTGCTGCAGCCTTTATTAAATTGCCCAATTCCCATGCGGTGGTATTGTTAAAGTGGTGGAGTTGCAGTTCTGCTTCTTGTGCCAAGAGTTCTTTTAATATGTCATCGTTCATAATTAAATACTCGCCAGACGCGATAGGGTATCGGGATATTTTTCTACCAGCTTAATAAGCATAACCGCTTGTGAATTGGGTTTTACCCGACCTTGTTCCCAGTTTTCCAGTGTGCGTTTATTGATGCGCAGGTATTGCGCAAACACGGCCTGGGAAACATTAAGTTTTTCGCGCAGCTGAATAATTTCCTCGCTCTTTAATTCCGGCGGCGCCACTTTTTCTTGCGGAGGTTTTTTTAAAGAAGCTTTCCCCGCACGTTTCTTGCGAAACGCGTGCAGCCCTGCAGTAATTTCGTCGAATGGATTGCGTGCCATAATCACCCCTTGCAAAAAATTGAATAATTAAAAATATACGCTAGATGCGTATAAATGGCAAATGTGATGGTATTGGATATTGCTATCTAACCTGTGGGTTTAGGCATCAGGGCGAGTAAAAATAAATATTATTACCGCAATAAATATCGCCGCCATGATGCCCAGTATCCACCAAGGCGTGCCAATTATTAACATGAACAGCCAGCTAGTAGACATCATAAAACTGGCGAGCCACTTGGCGCGACGAGGCACCGCTACGCGTGTGTGCCAAGCCGTTAAAACAGAACCAAATCGAGGGTGGTTGTGAAGCCATGCATGAATTTTTGGCGACCCTTTGCTCGCTGCCCAAGCGGCCGCTAACACAAACGGTGTGGTAGGCATTACCGGCAAAAATACGCCGATAATTCCCAGCACCAGAAAAAATACAGCTAAGCAGGCATAGGCTTTGCGCTTCAAGAAAAATCCTTAAGACAGGGTAAGGGTGGTTACTATTTTGCACTAACTATCGCGCATGATTATCAAACGGTGTGAGATTAGCAACAAAAATAAATGCCATTATTGCGCTGCCTAAATCCGATATTTTATTTAGTAGGTTGCGGCAGGCCGCGTAGGCTGAGGAACGAACCGCGACGGCGATCTATCAGGATAGAAAAAGTTAATTATTTATCTATTATTTGATAGGTTGGGCTACAACGTTGTTAAGTCTTCCGTGAAATGTAGAGGGTGATTTTTAAATCTTCTTCGGGATGGGAGATATGTTTTTAATTCTGCAGTAATTGCTGCAGGAGCCAATGCTGCTAAGCTTAAGGCATAGGCTATTGTCTGTTCGATAGATGAGGGTAATGGCAGCATACTAGCTCCTCCTGCTAAGCCTATACTGCCAGCTCCACCGCCAAGTTTTAATACAGTAGCTATTCTTAGTTTTTCCCACTCACCTGCGTAGTCTTCCTTTCTTTTTTCAAACTCAGTTTTTAGCTTTTGCATTAGCTCAGAGTATTGTTCAATGTTGGAGTTTTTATTTAGTTGCGCCCTCTCGATTTCGTTTATTAAGTATGTACGAAGTTTTTTGGCTTGAGGGAGAATTGCTTTTCGAAGGCTAACAAACTCCGGCCATGTCATATCGTTGAGAATTTTTACAAGTTCCAATGAATCTACGACGTCTAGGCTGACACTTACAGCCTGGAAGTCTTCTGAGGAAAAGAATTCTTTACTGCCTATTTGATGAAAAGCTTTAGCAATTTGATTATTCGGCAAATCAATAGAGACCGGACAGGATTGATAAATGTGTGCAAGGTGTTGGGCTTTTACAAAGCGACCGATTCTCTGAGCGGCCAGTTTAGTCCAGTAATCATCTAGATTTTCGACTTTTGCGTTAAATATAGATTTTGTGTAAAAGATGGAACTTGGTGGAATTACATTGGATATTCGAGGTATCCCATCATCAATAGATAAAATCTTTGGTGAGTTTACATCGGGTGCAGCAGCTTCTAGTAGCTCGGGGAGTGCGGTTAGTGACTTATAAAGGTGCCAATTGACCACATGATTGATATTTCTATTGGATCTAGTCTTTACAATTCCTATTAGCCCTTTTTTGACTGGTTTGAAAGGGCTATCAATGATTTTTTTGAAATCATCTATGTAAGTGTTACTTTTGGGGAAACGAACTGTGTCATTCCATTCGCCAGCCTTAATAGAAGCTTTTTCCGTTGAGTTTTTAAAAGTTAGTTCGCCCATAAACTCAGCGGATTTGTCGTAAACCTCTCCTTTGTGGATCAGAAAATCATCAGTGCAATCGATTAAACTGATTGAGTCAAAGAATAAAAGGTTCTTCCTTAATAAGCCAATGTCCGGCATGTTATCACTTGGAATGATCAGGCCAGTTATTGGTGAAGCGTTATCTAATTTCATATACCAATCAAGTTCCCTAAGTTTTGAATATACCTATTCGCATTTTGGATTGGATAAAAACTGTGACGTGAAAAAGAGAGTGATTCTTCTGTTATCTATTTCACGCCTTGCAGGCTACCAATTATTCTCCAGCCCCCGGCTCATAAGCCAACACCGGACTCATCCACCGCTCAATCTCCTGCACACTAACCCCCTTAC
>CAXAVL010000107.1:0-13878 GCA_963971905.1 uncultured Cellvibrio sp. | reverse complement strand
GGTTGCACAACTTATTATTCAAGCTTTGTTGCGCCCACTGGTATTAGTCATGGGCGATGGTGATGAAGCTGTCGGTTTTGAAAAAGTGATGCAAATTTTTGCTGTCGCCAGTGTGATCTGCTTCGTGATTACTTTCCTGACCACCAAAGAAAGAATGCAACCGGAAAAATCCGACACCCCTATCAAGCAGGATCTTGCAGACTTGCTGAAAAATTGGCCCTGGGTAGTAATGTTGCTTTCTGTCGTACTCTTGTTTCTCACGCTTGCTCTAAAAGGCGGCGCCTATGTCTACTACTTCAAATACTACGCTGACACCCAAGCTCTGACACAATTCTTCGACACTATTGGCTTTGCTCAATTGATTGCCAATATTCAAAGCGTCTGGCCAAATTTCAAATGGCCAACAGAGCCAGATGCCTCCGCCTTTGGATTATTCAATGGCGCCGGGATATTGATGATGATTGTGGGGATTGGTTTGTCCAAACCTCTGGCCGACCGTTTCGGTAAACGGAATACCTTTGGCTTAGGCCTGTTTGTTTCCACACTCTTTATTTTAATATTTTTCGCCATCCCAAAAGACTCTATAGGCCTCATGTTCACCTCACAAATTCTGCACGGTTTTACGTATGGCATCACTATTCCATTGCTATGGGCAATGATTGCCGACGTCGCTGATTTCTCTGAGTGGAAAAATTTCCGTCGCGCCACAGCCATTATTTTTTCGGCCATGATTTTGGGGTTAAAGGGCGGCTTAACCATTGGTGCGAGTGTGCTCGTAGGCCTACTCGCCAGTTACGGTTATCAGCGTGGTGTGGCGCTCCAGGCTGATGAAACAGTCGAAGGCATTAGGCTCATTGTCAGCTTATACGCTTCAATTCCGTTTTTTGTTATCTGTGCGTTAATGTTCTTTTATCCCATTAACAAAAAAATGGAATCTCAAATCGAAACTGATTTGAGCGAGCGCCGCAAAGCGGCAGGCAAATAAATTTGTCTGCGAAAGCCAATTGAATGGGTAATTTTTAAAATTGAAAGTGAGATATTGTTATGGCTGCTGAAGAAACCCTAGCACCGGAAGTAATCGCGGATTTAAAAGCGCGGGCGATTTCCCAACCACTGGTTGAACACATCTACACCGCCGACCCCTCGGCGCATGTGTTTGACGGCAAGATTTACATTTATCCATCGCACGATATTGAAGCGGGCATTCCGTTTAACGACAACGGCGATCATTTTGGTATGGAGGATTACCACGTAATCTCCCTCGACTCGCCCGATAGCCCCGCTGTTGATAACGGCGTGGCTCTGCATGTAAAAGATGTGCCCTGGGCCAAACGCCAAATGTGGGCGCCCGATGCTGCGCATAAGAATGGCAAATATTATTTATATTTCCCGGCAAAACGCGCGGATGATATTTTCCAAATTGGTGTCGCAGTAGGCGATTCACCCATCGGCCCGTTCAAAGCCGAACCCGAAGCGATCAAAGGCAGCTACACCATCGATCCGGCGGTATTTGAAGATACAGATGGAGAGTACTACATGTACTTCGGTGGTATCTGGGGCGGCCAGTTGCAGAATTATCGCAACAATCAATACGACGCAAATCGCGGCGAACCTGCCGATAACGAACCTGCACTTGGGCCGATAGTCGCGCGCATGAGTGATGACATGTTGCAGTTCGCCGAAACACCGCGCGAAATTAAAATCCTCGATGAAAACGGTCAGCCAATCTTGGCCGGCGATCACGACCGTCGCTTCTTTGAAGCTTCGTGGATGCACAAATACAACGGCAAATATTATTTCTCTTACTCCACCGGTAACACCCACTTTTTGTGTTACGCAACCGGTGACAACCCCTACGGCCCGTTCACCTATCAAGGCCGTATTTTGGAGCCAGTAATCGGTTGGACAACCCACCACTCAATCGCCGAATATCAAGGCCAGTGGTATTTGTTCTATCACGATTCAGTATTGTCCAAAGGCATCACTCACTTGCGCTCGGTGAAAATGGCTCCGCTTAATTACAATGCAGATGGCACAATTCAGACGATTACACCCTATCGCGACAAATAAATTAAACAGATCTATTTACTGAGCAGAAAAAAGCCAAAAGGATTTTTCCTTTTGGCTTTTTAATTACTGTTGTTTGAACTACCCCGCACCACAACCTACCAATCATTTACCAATTCATTTTCTGCTTAATAAACGCCGTTAACTTTTCTGCATTGGCTTTGTGTTGTGCAATGCGCGGGTGGCCACCAAAACCGGTGAACTCAAAGAAAATAGTATCCAAATTGGCATCTTTATTTTCTTTTTTCATCCGCTCAACCGCCACGGTAATATAACCCGGCCATTTTGGTGATGCAGTTGCATCCATACTACCCAGCGCGCAGATAATTAATACATCAGGATATTTCGCGCGAATACTGCGTACAAAATCGATATAGGCTTGCACACGCTGCGCATCGTTTGGAATGGGTTGTAAGCGTTTTTCACGGTCGATCAACCAGCTATCGTTCTGTAATAAATTAATTACCACCACGTCCGGCGTCCATTGGCTAAAATCCCATTGACTGTCGTTATCGCCCACCGCACTTAATTGATCGTAAAACTGCGGCATAATAAACGGGAACCAGCTAATCATAATGCCAATACCACTTTGCGAAATAGTGTGTAATTCAGCATTGAGATTGCGCGCGGTAATCGCACCATAAGCCCAGTAATTATTTTTCTCGCTCAGCAGATGATCCACACCATTATCAGCCCCTTCATTGCCCGCACCCGATGTAATTGAGTCGCCATAAATCTCAATGCGACGATTAGGTCTCGCAGGCGGCGCCAACAAGGTTGCTCCTTTATCTAATATCAATCCTTTAAACGCAGTTGCGCCCTCTTCACCTTCGGTACGCTTGTAAATTTCTACAGCGTGATTACCGGGTTTTAACGCAGTAGAAATCACATAATTCTGCTCGCCCTTTTTAGCTTCTAGAACATAGGGATGCTGTGTTTCACCATCAACAAAAACATTAAAAAAGTTTTTACCGAGCTGATCATCCAAGGTAATCGCCAGCGACGTGCCAGTGAAATTCGCCTTGATGTTAGAACCCGGCCAAGAAAGCTCTGGCGCTTTTTTATCGCTAAAATCAATGCGACCAGTATATAAATATTGCTTACTGTCAGCACTGATCGTCTGCACCGGCTCGGCAATCACCCAGCTCGAAAAACACAATGCACTAAGCATTAGCGTGTGGATTATTTTCATAGAAAAGCTCACATTAGGAGTTGACTTTAGGTTCCTGCCACCCAATTTTCGATAGGTGAACTTGTTATATTGTTTGTTATAGTTTCTGTATTCCACAGCTTCGAAAAGGCTAATGCCCTTGGGCACTGACTATATGATTCCAACACCGTAACTAATATTGCCTGCAAAATTTTCGCCCTCTCATCTTGGTTGTATACCTCTAGCGCGACACGCTCAAACTCGGCATCAGACGTTCTAATAATTTTTATAGTTCCATTCACTCTGGCGCTTGAATTAATTCCAGGTATAAAAAAAATGAGCCCTACCTTTGGATTGCTTTCAAAATTTTCATAGGACTGGAAGAGTTTGTTCCCTGCGACATCGGGAATTAACAACTGTTTGTCTGATAGCACTTTTACAAAGCCAGGAATGCCGCCTTTGGGTGAGGCATCACAATCACCAGCGCTGTTGCTCGTTGCCATAACCATAAAGGGTGAATTTTTAATAAATGATTGGACCCAATCCACCATGTACGGACGAACTTTTGCAGCCGCTTTTTCTGAAGGTACACCAAAAATACTCTGACATTGATTCATATATATCCCTTAAATTCCTCCACAACGAAGCCATATGGTTATTGGTACTCATCACAATACAGCTAAGCGCACACTAGAAATGTATATTCATAAGGCGACGCAAGCATGGCCTAATTTAATTATGGCTTCAACCCAAAATCAGCTTTTGAAGAAACCTAAATCTGCGCTGTTAAACCGCGCCAAATTCGGGAACACATCGGCAAAATTACCGGCGGGTAGACCGTACCAGCTGGCGAGGGTTGCGGCGTATTGATCCATGCTGGTGGTGGGAATAATTCTGCCTTCGCCTATATCGTCTTTACCGCCAACAATTAAATCAGGGAATTGGCCGTAAATATTTCCACCCTTAATTGCGCCGCCCATAATCATTTGATGACTGCCCCACCCGTGGTCCGTGCCATCACCATTGCTGGTAAGCGTGCGACCAAAATCGGACGTGGTAAAAGTAGTCACTTGGTCGGCAATGCCTAATTCAACAGTAGCCTTATAAAATGCATCCAAGGCTGCACTTAATTGCGCGAGTAACACATCATGGCGACGCAACTGATCGCCGTGGGTATCAAAATCGCCCATGCCGATAAAAAAGGTTTGGCGAGAGACTTGTAAACTACCGCGCGCCGAAAGCATCTGCGCCACCATTTTTAAATTGGCAGCGAGTGGATTGCCAGCGGGGAAAACCGTTTTTAATGGTGCTTGCGCATCCAGTGCGGTTTTTACTTCGCCTGCTAGCTCCCACGCAAGGGTTTGGGTGCGCGCGTATTCGCGCTGAAAAATATTCTCTTGTTGCTGGGCTAACAACGCTTGATAAATTTGAATGCGGCTCAGCTCCCGTGCATCACTGGATTTTTTATTGAAATTCTCTAACTCTTTAATGCCCGCGGAATCTACTGAATAAGGTGCGACGCTATTGCCGCTCTGCCAAATATTTGATCCGCTGAGTGAAATATTCATCGACAATTTTTTATTGGCATTCATCGATTGCTTTGCGTCGGCCGCGCGCCCTGCCCAACCGTTGCGTCGCGCTGTGGATTGCAAACTCTGCAAAAACGTTTGCTGATCATTATGGGAAAACAATTGCGGCGGCAAAAGGGATTTATTGCCTTGGTAATTTGTTTTTGTTGTTGGTTCAACCAGCGCACCCGCATTAGTCAGCAAAGCCAACTTGCCTGAATTAAATAATTGCTGTGCATGACTCATGGTGGGGTGAAAGCCAAGCGTAGTACCTGAACCGGATAAGTTCGATAAAGGCAACAATCTATTTTGCTCTATCGCCAGGGTTTGGCGCGATGCTTTATAACTGGCATATACCGCATTGTCGGTAGGAACAACCATATTAAAGGCATCGTTACCGCCAAATAAAAAAATGCACACCAAGGCTTTGTAAGAATCGTTAGGTTGTACCAATGCATTGGCTAATTGCAAACCCGCACTGGTGGCGTAAGCGGTGCTACTGCCCAGCGCGATACTGGCAGCTTGTTTCAAAAAATGACGGCGATTATGGGTAGTGTTTTTCATAGGATTATCTCTGCACCGCATATTCAGGTGATGCCATGACCAAAAACATAGCCTCGTAAACCAGCATGTCACGCGCCCACATTTGCCCGGTTTCATCCCAATTGGGATTCACTTTATTCGCATTAAGATGATTCAAAATAAGCTCATACATAGGCTGACTCATTTGCCCGGCCATCAGCAGAAGATTTAAATGATCCAACAAGTCTGCCGGATTTTTGCTGAGCTCACGCTCGCGATCTAGATGCAAGCGCGGAGAAAACGTATCCCACACACCCTCAATTGTTGGCTCCAGCCAATCGTGGGGTGTGTCACGCCAGAAGATTGCGCTGCTTAACGTAGAGACTTTAGACATGATCATGCTTTCAGTGAGAATCTGAAATTCTGGCGAATTCATATTGGCATTTTTTAATTCGCCAGGGTGCTGATAATCTGGACGATAAAAATTAAATACCGAATTAGAACCAAAAGGCCGCTGCCCCATCAAGCGGCTAGAACCCAAAAACCGGATACGCGGAGGCGTGACAGTGCCGTTAGCTAATTTGGTGGGCACGCCCGTGCCTTTAAAAGCACGCCATAAATGCGCTGTTTTTAAAATAGGTTCGCGCAACTTACCAAATGTGGCGGGTGCAGTTTGATAGCCGTTTTGCGCTTCATCGTCCATTACTATTGCACGCACCACTGCTTTCATATCACCTTTTACGTTCTTGCCATTATTGTTAAACACCTTGGCAACGCGGGTAACATACGCTGGCGATGGATTACTGGTCACCAATCGCTGAATTAATTGTTTGCTAATAAAAGGGGCAATATTGGGATGGGCAAATAAAATATCCAACGCGGCATCTATATCTTGCTCGGGGGTTTTATTTGCGGTTATGTGTTGGTCGCCAAATAAAACTTTTGCGCCAAAATCATGATAGTTGTCGAATGATTTCATTGGCAGAATTTCGTTGGCGCCACTCTCAGTCCACTCCCACCAATTATTGATAGTCGCCATATTCCAGCCGGTGAATACGCGGGCCAATTCTTTTACGGTAGTTTGATCATAGGTGGGAATCGGATTGTTTTGCACATCCAATTTAGCGCTGCCATCCAAATTTAATTGCACTAAACCAATCGAAAATAACTGCATAATTTCACGCGCATAATTTTCATCTGGGCGGATATTGCGATTGGCATCAGCCTTTTCATTGCGCACCATGCTCAGGTATTCACCCATCATCGGGTTGAGCGTGACTGCTTTTAATAAATCGCGATAGTTGCCAAAGGCATGTTGCGCAAGTATGTCCTGATAATTGGCGATCCCGCGAGTATCGTTGTACAGCACATCAGACACATTGGAGATGACCAGAATCTGGCTGAGCGAATAGGCAACACGCTGGCGCAATTGATCGTCACCCCAAAGTGCAACCTCCCACCAAATATCGCTGCGCTGCAAATCGCGCAGATAACCTTCTTCGTTATCATCCTGTGCTGGCTCAACCACAAAACCGATTTGCTCAAAACGCTTATCTAACAAGGCCAAATGTTTGGTTTGCGGTTTGGCAAATTGCTCATCCAGCCAAGCTGATTTTCCGATGCTGATGACACGGTCAATATCTTTCGCTGTAGCACCAAAGGTTGTCTGCGCCAAAAAGCGCACTGCATCTTTCGCTGTGGTGTAATTGGGGCTGCCTTTGATTGGCAAGGAAGGATCAGCGGTCAAATCTGGCGCAGGTAATTTTGCTACAGCGATGCTTGACGTAGAGGATAATTGAGCTGAAGACAGTGTTGAACTGGCGGCCACACTGGCCAAAGGCGCACTTGAAATTAATGGCGTGCTGGATGCCACAGCAAGAACCGAAGATGCAGCGGGATTATTTCCCCCGCTACCTCCAGTGCCACTACCACCGCAGGCAATCAGCAGCGCCGAAGCACTTGTCACAGCAATACGCAGCAACCCGCACATAACACCAGCAGACATGTATTTCATAACAGCCCTACATAAAATGTACATTATTGTTTTGCAGACTGTGCCCAGACTACAAACTTTTTACGTATTCCACCAGCGCCCAGCGCTGCTCATCTTCAAGATGTGTACCGTATTCATGCCCAGCATTGGAATTGCCGCGCAGGCGAGTATCAAAAAAACTGGTGTTGGGAGCTGCGCTATACACATGCCCTACTTTCACTAAATCCAAATCTATATTGCCGACATAAAATGTTACTGGGCGTTCACTGGCGGGCAATAACAAATCATAAATGCTAGGCACTGAACCATTATGCAAATAGGGTGCGGAGGCCCAGACACCGTTAATAGGACGCGCTTTGTAGCTGTTAAATACGGTTTGTGTGGGCGGGTCATCATTGGAGCGATATTCTTTCACAATCGCTTTAATCGTTTGCCAAGGTTGATTTAACAATGCGCCGGTCGCCACATGCGTGACCAAATCTAACGGTGTTGTTTCTGCCGGTAATTTATCGCCAAACAATACCATGGCTTTATCGCCTTCCAGCACACCGCTTTTTACTTTGCGATTGATAAAATTTTCTACCATGAGCGGATCAGTGCCCACTTGCTGATAAGGAACTAATACCGCTTGCAGCTTGCGCGTTTTATCTGTTGGATCGGGAATGCTATGGCATTGCACACAGTGCTGGTCATAGAGTTTTTTTCCCGCTGCCATTTTTTCTGCATTTAGTTCACCTGCAATTGCTACAGGCCATTGCGGCGCGACTAATTGATAAAAATCTTTTTGGATCTCGCCTAAATTGTTGATGCGGATAGAGGATTGATAAGTGAGTTTATTTTTAGGTACGATGACAGTACCGTACACCGCCAATGCAGTAATTGCATTTTGAAACAGTGGTCCGGGCTCTTTATTGGGAGCCGAGGCATTCCACTGCACTACATTTAAATGCGATGCATCCCAGAGCACCGGATAACTTGTGGGGGCATCCGGTGCGTGAGTATTTTCCGGAAGATTAAGTGCCTCTACCGCGATAGCATTAAAAATTTGGCCAAACGCATCGAGCCGGCCATGCCCATATGCAACCTCACTGGCATTCACCGCATAATGTTTTTCCAGCTCTTCAATACGGGTTTGCACTTGTGTTGCCACCGCATCTTCCGTTAGCGTTTTATCAGCGGCAATCAGTGGTGCAGAAAAACGTAAAAACTTATCACTATCCCCTAGCGTGGCTTTTAGTGCTGCCAGTACTTTTTGTTCAAACTGTGTGTAATCAATTAGCGCTTGGCCGCCATCAATACGAATACGTTTACCATTAATGCGCACTTGGCCGGTGTGGCAAGCAGCGCAGGTTAACCCGAGATAGTCACCATTTTTTTTATCCGCATCGCGCACCAAACCAACCGGTAACCCATCGGGATTGTATTCATCTGCCGTGGTGGTGACAAAACCCAATGCCGCCATATGATTATTATCGCGGAAGGAGATGGACGAATCTGGCTGCTCTAAAACAAGAAACCAATCGTAGGGAATAAAACGGGAACCAAACGAGGTGAAGGATAATTGCTGGCGGGTTTGATGATCCCAGCCTTGCTCCAAGTAGACCGGATCATCCGCGCTTGCCTCCTGACTCACGACACCACACAGCAACACAGGGAAAAACTTGTGCACTATCTGCTGCAGGAGGGAGGGGGCACCTCTAGTGGAGATCATTTGCTTCATGCTGCATCCTCAACATTGTACGACTGCACTTAATCATCCACTAATTAACCGCAGCCATATTCATATAACAAATGCTTTTGTTTCCTTGCAGACCTGGATTTTGCTACCTCACTACTATAGACGATGAATCGAACAATTATATTACGCGCCCTAACGCCGCCCTCCGAGGAGTGAGCCCAGAATACCGCGCACGATTTGTCGCCCAAGATTGCTGCCAATGGCACGGGCGGCGCTTTTAGCAAATGCATCCACCGCAGAATCGCGTTTGGCACTGGTGCGCCCTGCTGGTTGTTGCGCGCGCGCCTGCTGTTTTTGTTGCTGCTCTTGAGCTTTTTGCTGTTGTTTAAAAATCCGCTCCTGCTCAACGCGCAACTGCTCTTGAATTTTTTGTTGCTGTTCCGTTTGTGTTTGCTGGGCGACGCGGCCTTTTAAAATTTCATAGGCTGATTCACGGTCAATCATTTGGTTGTAAATCGCTTTATAAGGCGAGCGCGCCATCACCTCACTGCGCTCTTCATCATTCAATGGGCCAATGCGCGATGCAGGTGGCGCTACCATTACCCGCTCTACCGGTGTAGGCGAACCTTTTTCATCTAATACCGATACCAAGGCTTCACCTATGCCCAATTCGGTAATCACGTCTTCAGTTGAAAATGTCGGATTCGCGCGAAAGGTTTGCGCAGCGATTTTTACCGCTTTTTGATCTTTAGGGGTATAGGCACGCAGGGCGTGCTGAATGCGATTGCCTAGTTGGCCGAGCACGGTGTCGGGAATATCTGCCGGGCTTTGCGAGACAAAATAAATCCCCACACCTTTGGAGCGAATCAAACGCACGACTTGTTCTATTTTATCGACTAATAATTTTGGCGCACCGTCAAATAACAAATGCGCTTCATCAAAAAAGAACACCATTTTGGGTTTGTCGGCATCGCCCTGCTCGGGTAAGTTTTCAAACAATTCGGAAATTAACCAGAGTAAAAATATGGCGTAGAGTTTAGGTTGGTTAACGAGAGTGGTGGCATCGAGAATATTGATCACGCCAGTACCTTCCAAGGTAACTTGCATCAGATGATTTAAATCCAATGTTGGCTCACCAAAAAAATGTTCGGCGCCTTCTTGCTCTAACATCATCAAGCGGCGCTGAATTGCCGCGATACTGGCCTCACTAATTCCGCCGTACTCATCCTCAAGGGTTTTGCGCTCATCCTTCATCCAATTAAGCATGGCTTGCAGGTCTTTGAGATCCAGCATTAACATGCCTTGGTCATCGGCAATTTTAAACGCGGCATAGAGCACGCCGGTTTGGGTTTCGTTGAGATCAAAAAAATTCGCGAGCAGCAATGGGCCAAAATCGGAAATGGTGGCGCGCACCGGATGGCCTTTTTTTGCGTACAAATCCCAAAACACACAGGGAAACAAACGCTGCTGGTAATCGCTAATATTCATTAGCTGCACTCGTTCATCCACCTTGGGGTGAGGTTTGCCCGCTTTGGCGAGGCCGGATAAATCGCCTTTGATATCCGCCATAAACACTGGCACACCGGCTTTGGCAAAACCTTCGGCGAGCACCTGCAAACTCACGGTTTTACCGGTACCGGTTGCACCGGCGATCAAACCGTGGCGATTAGCCATGCGCAAATTTAACGCTACTGTTTGTGTGCCGTTGCCGCCGATAAGAAAGTGATTACTCATAACAACTCCTGAAAAATCGTTTTTATAGCTGCTGATTTTTTAACGCTACTGCTGCTGAAACTCTGCAAACACTTCAAGCGAAACTGCATCGCCAATTGCGGGAATTAAATAATCAACACCAAAGGTTGAGCGATTAAACGTGCTGATGGCGGAAAAACCCAAGGTATAAAAACCGGTGAGCATATTATTAGCGCCGCCGTTAAAGGTGACGGTTAAATCGATGGGCGCAGTAACTCCGTGCAGGGTTAGCTCACCAGAAAATACAGCAGAATTTTGATTGATTAAATTGACGCTAGTGGTTTTGAAAAAAGCTTGCGGATATTTTTTTGCATCAAACCAACTGCTGCCACGCAAGGTTTCTTCCAGATCGGGATTATTAACATCGAGACTGGCGATATCGATAATCGCTGATAATTTTGCGGCGGCAATATTGTTGGGGTCAAATTCCAAGGTTGCATCAACTTTATTAAAGCGCCCCACAAAAGTCGACAAACCCATATGATTAATTTTAAACAAGACCGCAACATGGGTTTGATCGAGTTTGTACGAGCCCTTTTCTAATTGCACAATGCCGGTTTTTACTCTGGGTTGAATCAGTGTGCCGCAACTCACCAAAATTACACTGACAACCAACACGATTATTATTTTTAGCCAATGATTGGGCATAACAAATAACTCCTTCCGCTTAGGTTAAACCTGCTTTACATAATAGCCGATGCCGCGTTGTGTTTAGCGTAGAACTGACGCAACTGGTGCTTCGGGGTTTTGGTCAGCGCATGCATAAAGCCAAACGACAAGTCATTCACCGCATGCTGCTCGCGCAATTCGTTTAATAAACTCAACCACAAATGCGCAGTCACTTCGGCATCGGCCAATGCGCGGTGATAAATCCCATCGCTAGGCAAATTTTTATACTGTGCCAAAGTTGCCAATTGATGATTGGGCGCCTGCTGAAAAATACGGCGCGCGGCCAACAAGCTGCACGCGATACCCGCTGAAAACTGTTTTTTAATCCGCCGCAACTCAGCGCGCAAAAACCGCTCATCAAAACTGGCGTTATGTGCAACCAGATTGCGACCGGCGATAAAATCACAGAAGTCGCTCATCACCTCGGCATTATTACGCGATGCGTTTACCATCCCATTAGTGATGCCGGTAAGATTTTCAATAAATAATGGAATGCGCACACCCGGGTTCATTAGCTGCTGAAAACGATCGGTGATTTTGCCGTTTTCAATCAACACTGCGCCAATCTCAATTGCGCGGTCGCCCAGATCGGGAGACAGACCAGTGGTTTCAAAATCAAACACCACCAATTGATCGGCAGGCAAACGATGATAATCAATATTCATAAAACAACAGACCGTTTGAACAATAAAATTGTGCACAATAAAAAAGGGATGCACTGCAGTCAGCGCATCCCTTTTTAGCTGCTAACAACTGGCAGCAACATGGGTTAATCCGGCAGAGTGATGTTCAACTCCAACACCGAACAGTTATCGGAGTTGTCGAGGTTGACAGTCACCTGATCCGAATCAATATTGATGTATTTGCGAATGACTGCAATGATTTCTTGCTGCA
This sequence comes from uncultured Cellvibrio sp., assembly GCA_963971905.1. GTDB lineage: Bacteria > Pseudomonadota > Gammaproteobacteria > Pseudomonadales > Cellvibrionaceae > Cellvibrio. The sequence goes on along the minus strand of CAXAVL010000107.1, from coordinate 1,585 downwards.
TTTGCGGCAAAAAATCCGGCTGATTCAGATTGCGTTTGGTGCGCTCGTGCGCAACGATAATTTGCAGACGCTCCTTGGCAACCGATGCCGACGAGGGCGCGCGCTTCTTGCGCAGGTAGTCAAAAATACTCACGGCTTATACCCCCAGCAAACGCTTCAGAAAACTTTTCTTTTCCGCTTCCAGGAAGCGGTGCGGTATTTCCTTGCCCAACAGGCGATCAACTGCATCGTTATAGGCTTGGCCAGCAGCGGTGGTCTCATCCAGAATCACCGGAGTACCTTGGTTAGAGGCTTTTAATACCGCTTCTGATTCAGGAATTACACCGAGCAGTGGAATGGCCAAAATTTCTTCCACATCGTTCACACTCAGCATTTCACCGGCTTCAACCCGCACCGGATTGTAACGCGTCAACAACAGATGCTCTTTAATGGGTTCGAGGTTTTGTTCAGCGCGACGGGATTTGCTTTGCAATATGCCGAGAATGCGATCTGAGTCGCGCACGGAAGATACTTCCGGGTTGGTTACAACAATGGCGATGTCAGCAAAGTACAAAGCCATTAATGCGCCCTGCTCAATACCCGCCGGTGAATCGCAGACTATGTATTCAAAATCTTTAGCTAACTCGTTGATAACCGCTTCAACACCTTCGCGAGTCAGCGCATCTTTATCGCGGGTTTGCGAGGCGGGCAATACATACAGGCCTTCGGTGCGTTTATCTTTAATCAGCGCTTGATTGAGAGTGGATTCACCTTTTACCACGTTGACAAAATCGTACACTACGCGGCGCTCGCAACCCATAATTAAATCGAGGTTACGCAGACCCACATCAAAATCGATCACCACAGTTTTATGGCCGCGCATAGCCAAACCGGTACTGATTGCTGCGCTGGAGGTGGTTTTTCCCACTCCGCCCTTACCTGATGTAACAACGATAATCTTGGCCAAGGTAGGCTCCTGTAAAATATTCAAAGTCTAAAAATCAAAGCGTGGAAAAATTCATTATTTGATAAATGTTTAATCCACAGTGTTAATTGCTAACCAGTGCCTCAAGGATAACTTTTTCACCACTGAGTGATGCTTGCACCGGCTTTTTAAATAATTCTTTGGGTAGTGAATCTTGCAGCACAAAATTACCGGCAATTGAAATCAGCTCCGCTTCCATTTGCTGACAAAAAATTCGCGCGCTTTCATCGCCTTTGACACCGGCGAGTGCACGACCGCGCAATGTGCCGTAAATGTGAATATGACCATCGGCCAATACTTCTGCCCCTTCGCTCACTTGTGCCAAGACAATCAAATCCGCACCTTCGGCGTAAATTTGTTGGCCGGAGCGCACCGGGCGGGTAATCACTTTGCTCTGGCGCTGCACTAAACGCTCTTCGATAACGGTTTCTACCACCGTTTCTACGACGCGCTCGATCACCGTTTCAACCTGCGGCGCAGCTTCTTGCTTGGGGAGTTTAAGCGCGCGTTCGCTGGGCGTTGGTAGCACCGCCAAGCCGGTTTTATTAACGGCTGCTAACAATACCTCAGGTACACCGCTAAAACCTAGTGGTTGTAAGTCCAGTTCGCGGCAAATTGCCA
>CAXAVL010000106.1:0-13925 GCA_963971905.1 uncultured Cellvibrio sp. | reverse complement strand
GGATTAACCTGGCTCGCGCTGTAGTGACTGAATAATGCGCTGCCGAGGCAGAGCGCAATTGCTGATTTGTTCATTGTTGAGTACCTGTAAAGTTATTGTTATTTGCCACAGAGTACGAAAGCCTGATTCCGCGTTACGGCATTCCCTATTGTTATGCGCTGGATTTCGTGACAGTGAGAATAAGCCGGTGCATTAAAGGCTGTCGTTCGAGAGTAAAAGTGGTACTTAAAAAAGATGAACACGAACGGGTTCGAGTGCGGGAAAGATGGTCGTACGTGATGGTTTTGTAGACTCCCGTCACACACTTGCAGATGGATTCCGGTGATCGCTCTGGGACCGTCTGAGACATGGATGTCGAAGATGAGCCTACAAGGACGTATTCATGGCGTGTCCCAGAGCGAATGCCGGAGTCCATACCGCACAGCGTATTTCCGCTAGCCCACGCTGTTCATCTTCTATAGTATCCGGCGTGAAACAAATGGCTGTGGCAGATGATTGCAGTCATAAAAAATAAGAAGTTTTGGGGAGAAGCCATGAACCAGGTAGTTTTCAACTTTCACGATGTCATCCTGTTGATGACCGCAATGCTCTGTTGCTGTTTTGCGCTTTTACTCATCGCCACCAATCCGCCTAAAAACATCAGCAACTACTTTCTCGCCGCCTTTTTAGTGGCGCACGCGCTGATTCCTCTGCACGAACTCATCCTCTGGGGGGCGGAATTTAAACTGCAGGTACGCGCGCATTGGCCGCAGGTCTATTTTGTCGGCGCCTTCGCCTATTATCTGGATGCAGTGCTGCTCTACTTTTATGTGAAGTCACTGGTGTTTCGCGATTTTCACCTTCGCCCCAAAGATTATCTGCACCTGATTCCCTTCGTCTTGTTTGCGCTATTTATGGTGTTTACGTTTTATCGCTTCCCCGGCGCATTGCGGCAGGAGTGGATCGAGACAGAAGCCTTTGTGTACAGCCCCGGCTACATAGGTATGGATGTGCTGATCAAATGCCTGCGGGTGGGTTACTGTGTGGCGGGCTTTCTGTTGATTTATAAATACAAAGACATACTCAAAAATACCCACTCCAATATCGAAAAGGTCGATATTCTCTGGCTCAAAATTCTAGTGGTAGGTTTTACCCTCGTTACCAGCATGGAGGCCTTTCTCGCCCTCGCCAAAATAGCGGGTCTATTTGTGCAATACGATTTTCTGCACCCCGACCCTGACGGCAACCCCATCGAGTACATAGGTTTGAGCGGTTATTACGCGCTGTTTGTATTGGTGTGTACTCTGGTCTTTACCAGCATGCGCTATTTCAGCAATTTTGAAGCGGTAAAACAAAAAGACACCAAAGAACCCGCCAAGAAAAACACCCAGGAAAAACTGCTCAACCCGGAATATGCCGCAAAAATAGATGGCTTGATGCGCGCGCAACAAACCTATCTCAACCCGGAATTAACATTGGATATGCTCGCCGATACCCTTGCGATTCCGGCAAAAGATTTGTCGATGATTATCAACCGCCACTTCAATTTAAATTTCTACGAATTTGTTAATGGTTACCGTATTGAAGAGGCACAAAAGCGCCTAATCGACCCAGCCAACAAAGACAAAACCATTACCGACATTTATCTGGAAGTCGGCTTTAACAGCAAATCGGTATTCAATACATTTTTTAAAAAACGGGTAGGCAAAACGCCGTCGGAGTATCGCCAGCAGCCAGCGGCTGTGGCCGGAAACTAATATGCAACAGTTTGTGATTTATGCGCTGGGAACCGGTGGCGATATTGACCCAATGGTCGCGATGGGGATTGAATTGCTTCGGCGAGGTTACAGCGTCAGCTTTCTATCCAACGATTATTTTCAACCCAGAATTGTTGCCGCGGGCTGTGAATTTATTTCAGTCGGCACCATTGAGCAATACCATAAAGGCAATAGCGTTACGGCTTGGGAATCCAGAAATCACGTCGATAACTTTGAGCACTACCATGCCCCTGCGTTTGAACCCGCGTTTAACTACGTGAAAAGCTTGGCAGGAAAGCGAGTATTGGTTCTGGCGCTCGGCGAAGAAAACGGCGCAGCAGCAGCGGCAGAAAAATTCAGCCTTCCTTTTATAAAAATGCTGTTATCACCCAACATTGTATTTTCAGCCTACAGCCCGCCAGCGCCAATGAAGTGGGCAATTCCATCCAGCATTCCGCGTTTTATTGTGCGCTTTTTATTGCGCCGTAATCGCAAAACCCGCTTCAAGGTATTTTTCAGAGTGGAGCACACGCAAACCTATTTGGCTACGCGCAAACGCTTGGGCTGCCCGCTGACATTTCAAACGGAATCCGCTGCGTTGTTGCAAATTGGTTTCTTCCCCGAATGGTTTGGTATGCCCGCCAAGGATTGGCCAACTAATTTAAAACTGGTGGGGTTCCCGCTGCAAAATCGCGCCAGTATGAATAGCCGCGCTGAGTTAGATGCTTTTATTGAACAACAGGGTGCGCCACTGATTTTTACCTCGGGCACCGGCGTAAAAGATGTGGAGTCGCTGTTTACCGAAGGGCGAAAAATTTGCGAGCAATTACAAGTGCCCGGCGTATTTGTCGGCGGCGCGAGCGGCGCAGAACTCTTGCAAGGTTCTTCACTCTGCTTGCATCTGGATTACATTGATTTTGAATACGCTTTGGCAAAATCCCTAGCGATTATCCACCACGGCGGTATGGGCACTACGGCGCAGGCGATTAAAGCGGGCGTTCCACAACTGATTCGCCCCATCAAATATGACCAACCGGATAATGCTGATCGCATTTATCAATTGGGTTTGGGCACCTATGTAATGCCAGAGAAATTTACAGCGGAAAAGGTCGCCCCGATGCTGGCTAATATGTTGCAGAAAGCTAAAAGTTCTAAAGCACTGCGGCAATATTCTGCGGATGTTAGTAACAGTGGTGCGATTGAGGATACGTGTGATTTGATTGAGGAGGTGTGTAAAAAATTGGAAATGGAATTAACGAGTTTGACAGGAAAAGTTGCAGTGCACTCCTGAATAAGCGAGTGCGGATGGTGCGCTTAAAACTAACAAAAATTGATTAGCCTGCTGTGAACTCAGGATCAAGATAATAAGCGGCACGTTTACCTTTGTATTTATACAGTCCCAATAAATGGAAAATCCAAGACCCTTTAAATGCATCAGTAATGGTAATGGGCTTATCAAATTGATCGATAAAGTCTTCGTCGGTCTCTTTTTCTGATGTGTCAACGTTATACTGGGTAAGCAAACTGCTTTTAACGGTGACATCAGGGTTAGCCTTTTGGTAGGTAAACGTAAGCGTGTCACCTACCAAAAAAGTTTCGGGCATTTTATTTTGCGGTAACGGCGGCTTAATTGCGGGCGTGCCTGTTACCTGAAAATCCACTTTAGTGACTTGGCTAGCTTTTATCTTCTCGGGAAACAAAAGCGTGAATGTATATTTGGTATTTTTGGGCTTTGTTGGCATGTTGAATCCTTTTGTTAACAGTTTAAAAATCACCGCTTGCGCGGCGTAGCTCTAAAAGGTCGGGTTCTGCTTGAATTAACTTCAGCGGGTAACCAAGTCCTACCGCTTTGGTGAGTGCTGTTATAGCCGCTTCACGCTCACCTAATAACTCATAAGCCAAACCCGCACGAAAATGAACACTAGCACTTTTTGGCGCGAGTGCCATTACACGTGCTAACAACGGTTCGGCTTGTGTGCGATCGCCCAGTCGCGCCGAGTACAATCCCATACGCGAAATCAATGTGAGATCATCCTTTCTGCGCTCTAGTAGCGGTGTCAGCAAGTCTCGCGCTCTACGATAGGCATCCTTTGCTTCAGTCTCGCGTCCAGGAATCCAGAGTAAAGTATCTGCCAAATTTGCCCACGCTAGGTGACTGCTCGGGTTGCCCTTGGTTGGCGAAATAGCAGCTTGAAACGCCGCTGCAGCCCCAACATAATCTCCTTTTATAAACAGAGCATTACCTAAATTTCCATACAGCACTGCACTTGGGCGTATTTGCAGGCCTTGCTGTAAAACCTGCATGGTTTCATCTGTGCGATTTTGATAGGCCAATGCAAAGCTAAGGCTGGCATAGGAGTAGACAGCATCTGGCTGCAGTTGAATGCTTAACCTGAATGCCTCCTCAGCACTTATGTAATTGTTCTGATCCAAATAGACGGTTCCCAGCTCATCGGCAAAGAAACGCTCTTTGGGGAATTTTTTCAATCCCTCATGGGCGAGTTGGATTGCTTCGTCGTATCGATGCGCGGAACGCAGAGCGGTTACCTTACCGCGCCACGCAAAAATATTGGTGGGTTCAAGTGTGAGAGCATTCTCAAAAGCGGCAAGTCCCTTGTCGTGCTCAGCTTTAATAGTAAATACACGCCCAAGGGCAACATGAACCAAAGCAAGTTGAGCATTTAACTGCAGCGCTTGTTGCGCACTCGCATCGGCTTTTTGTAACCAGATTGGGTCTTCATAATCACTGTTGAATCTATGGCTGTACACCAGTGATAAGCCTGCAACCGCAGCGGCGTTATTTGGTGTGTATGAAAGAATTCTGTTAAAACTTTTTTCCGCTGCTTCCAGACTACCGGGTCTATCAAACAACTTGAGCGCTTCCAAGCCCTTATTAAACTCACGCGCTTGCGAATAGGGTTCAGTTTCTTCCTGCTGATTTGTGGCAATGTCATCGCTTGCCATGAATGGCTGCAATTGCCACACCGATACCGCTGCAACAATCAACACACTGAATAACCCAAAGCCCACGCTGATTTTATTGTCGGCCACGTAATTCTTAATCGACAGCCAGCGCGATTTTTTCGGCGCTGTATTAACCGCAACAAAGCGCGTTTCAAAGGTGGGGTGATCTTGCGTTTTTACGGCGCGATTAATCCCGGTATGTTTCACATTCGGTTGATTCGCCGTGCTGCCATTGGGAATCAGTGCCTGAGTCTCATCGCTGGCAAATTCGTTTTGCAGCTGTATGTGGCTTAAGGCTTCAAACTGCGCAGCGACCCAGTGGGTATTGTCCGGGCGTTTGGCGGGGTCTTTGCTGAGCAGTTGACCGAGCAAGTCATTAATCTCGGCGGGGAAATTCGGATTGTGCTTGCTAGGGGCAATGGGCGGATGGGAAATAATCCGCTGCATTAATTGCAATTTATTGTTGGTGTCGCCAAACGGATGGGCACCGCACAACAATTGGTAGGCGAGTATGCCGAAGGAAAATAAATCGCTTTTAAAATCGATGGCTTCGCCCATCGCCTGCTCGGGCGACATGGAGCAATAGCTTCCGGCGACGTGATCGGTCAGGATGGCGTTGTAGTCTTGCGATTTGGCGATGCCTAAATCGGTAATCTTGGCGACTTGGCGCTGGTTGATCAGAATATTTTCGGCTTTTAAATCGCGGTGAATAATGCCCGCGTCGTGCGCAACTGCGAGGCCTTGGGCGATTTCGGTGAGCCAACGCATGCGCTGCGCGAAGGGAACAATATGTTCACGTAGGTGCAGTTGTAAGTTTTGACCTTCCACCAATTCCATCACCAGCGCGAGCTGGTCGGGCGCTTCGATAAAATCGTAAATCTGCACAATATTCGGGTGGTTTAATTTCGCCAACAGCAGTGCTTCGCGTTTAAATCGCTCGACGTAGTGGCGTTCAAATAATTCGGTGCGCAAGCATTTGATCGCCACTTGGCGATCCAGCCGCGTGTCGCGCGCGCGATACACCAAACCCATGCCGCCGCGCCCAATACAATCGTGCAGCTCGTAGTGCCCGAGCTGAATCAGTTCAGCCGGTGCTGCGTTGGTTGATGGGGGGAGGGAATTATTCATTTAGCATTCAACGGCTTTTAGGTGGCGAGACGAGGGTGAGTTTGTTGCCACGGTAGATTTTGAATTTTTCGCAGCCAAAACGAATTTTACCGCCGCGCCGCTCCAGCAGGCATTGCTGACCTTCCGCATCTGGCAGGCTGTCGGCCAATTGTTTGCGCGCGCGGAAAATCTGGATATTCATATGGGTGCCATCCACGCCCAGTTCAGCGGCGAGTTGGTCGGCATACACCCAGCCCTGGCTTTTGCTATCCAAGCCGCGCTCGGCATCTTCCGCGCGGTGGCGGGCGAGTTGCAGTAATAAATAGTGGTGAGTGCGCACTGCCAAATCCAGCGTCTGCTGGTGATGCAATTCGAGCTGGGTGGTTTCTTCATCCAGGCTCATATTAAAAATAAATTCGTAATCATTGATGTGGCGGGAAGATTTTGCCTCGGTTGGGCCGTAAATCTGTGCGCGCACAAATTGCCAGTGGCTATTGTTGAATTGCACCAGGTCGCCATCGTTAAGTTCCGGCTGCTCGTGTTCGCTCTGCTGGTGCAGTGCCTCGCAGTGCCATTGCTGGGCGCGCTCGTTGTAGAAAAGGGCAAGTTCCGGCTGTTCGGCGTCGGGCAGCAGGTGGTAGCGCGAGAGATAAATCGGTTCAACGTCTGCGGGGCTGCTATCCAGCGGCCAGAGCATATCGGCGGGCGGTGCCAGATTGATCACTTTAAAGCCCGGGTCAGTTTGCTCGGCGAAATGAATTTCATCCTGCAAGCTCAAGTCGCGGGTGTCGCCCTGATTGAGGTTGTCGCCATTGATCCAGGTGCCGTTGAGACCGAGATTTTTCAGGCGCCAATGGCTGCCGTTCCATTCAATTGCCGCGTGTAGTTTTGATACGTAGGGTTTATCGATGTGTGTATCCACGCTTGCGGCGAGTCTGCCAAACGTGTGATGGGGTGCGAGGGGAAAGTAGTTCTCTGCAGCGACATCCAGCAAATAAGCCATAGTTTTTCCGCGTAAAAAGTAAGCGTCTTCAGAGCGCAGCGGTGCCAATTCTTTAGCTCCTTTGTGTGAATGCTACCCGCGCGCCGAGATTGTGTGTAATGGCCTGTAATAGGCAATTTCTTATAAAGGCTATAGATTGCCACAAGATGCCCAAGTTTTCCCACCTATTGTCTGCATGAATCAAGAGACTATCGCCATGATTGCCCTCTTTCAAGCTACCAAGAACCACAAACCGGTCGCCCGCGCTATCCACAAGTTCAACCAGTCCGCTACGGCCAAGTGGGTGCCGGTCAACAAAAGTTTTATTACGCTGAATAAAATTATCCTGCGCGCTGCGGCTGAGCGCTTGGGGCTTGCTTATATGGCGATCACTTTGCGCTGCGTCACGCATCAGGGCTATCGCCATTTATTGCTGGTGAATGATGTGCAGGATTTGCAGCTGGCCGCCGCCGGGCGAGTGGAAGAGTTTTTTATCTCCACTCAAGAGGTGAATCATTCGCCCTTTGAGGATTTTGTTGCCGCGAAGGCATTTAGTTTGTCGCTCAATTTCAAACAACCCCAAGGCCAGCCGCAGCGGTTGGGGTATTTGGTTGCACAGGTTGCGTCGGGCGTCGCTACGTCGGGCGTCGCGGATAAATCGGAGTGGCTGGCGAAAGAGCTGGCGCTGGTGGCCGATGAAATTATTCGCACGATTGGCCGCTATCAGACTCGCTACCGCGCGATCCATATTTATGGCGACCAGAGTTACTGGATCGGCAATAGCAAAGCATTGCGTCAATTGGATCAACGGATTGATCAATTGGCCAAAGGGAGCAAGCCGGTATTGATCCGCGCCGATAAAGGTTGCGGCAAAGTTATTGCAGCACGCAGTCTGCATTGTTTATCGCGCGCCGATACTGCTCCTTTTATCGAATCTGACTGCAAGGAATGGGAGGAGGGCACAGCGGCAAGTATTCTGCAATCGCTGCATACTTACGCCAATGGCGGCACTTTATTTCTGCGCAATATCGATGGTTTGTCGGCAGAAGGTTTTCAAGCGCTGCGTAATTTTTGGCTCAAGGCTGCCAATACACAATTCGATGGCGCTTACAGCGTGCGTTTGATTATGAGCCTGAGCCGTGTGAATGCATTGCTTGCACCCATGCAAGCTCAATGGTTGGCGCAGTATGCGCAGGAGCTAGCGCTGCCCACACTGCGCGAACGTCACGGCGATTTACGCGATCTCGCGCAGTTTTATATTCGCGAATTTGCACTCACCGCCGAATTCGATTTAACCGAAGAAGCCTGGCAGTTATTGGAGATAACTGAAACCCTGACTGACGTTGAGCAACTAAAAGCGGCGATTCAAAAGCTCGCCCTGATTGCCAATGGCGCGCTAGTATCGGCGGAGGAGTTGCGCGCGGTTTTGGATTAATTCTGCTGTTTGTTTTTCCTCTCAATTAATCTGCTCCCGGATGCGGGAGTGACGATGGCTATTTGCAGGGTTATACTTCCCCGTCTTTTATCCTGACCCTGTAAGATTGCAGGGTGTCATCGGACTCTGGTTATGAAAATTGCAGTTGTATTGGTGTTGCTCTGCCTAAGCCTTGGCGCCTGTGGCCAAAAGGGCGCGCTCTATTTGCCTAAGCCTGACAATCCCCAACCGCCTGCTCCGCAAACCCAGCCTGCTCCTAAGGTTGAGCCGGCGAATCTTGCTGACTAATTCCTACTAATCCGCCCTACCGCTTTTTGATCGAGATTTCTTATGCAACATTTCACCGAACGCAATGGCGAACTCTACGCTGAAGATACTCCACTGAGCGCCGTCGCCGAGCGCTTTGGCACTCCCTGTTATGTGTATAGCCGCGCGGCCTTTACTCAGCAGTATTTATCCTACGCGCAGGCGCTGGGTGCACACCCCGGCATGATTTGTTACGCGATCAAAGCGAATTCCAATCTTGCCGTATTAAATATGCTCGCCAAACTCGGTGCCGGTTTCGATATTGTCTCTGGTGGTGAATTAGAGCGGGTATTGCTCGCTGGTGGCCAACCATCGCGCATTGTGTTTTCCGGTGTGGGCAAAAGCGCCGATGAAATTGCGCGCGCCTTGGACGTAGGTATTTTCTGTTTTAATGTTGAATCAGAAGCTGAGCTGGAATTGCTCGCGCAGATCGCCGCCGAAAAAGGCAAGGTGGCGAACGTATCGCTGCGGGTAAATCCGGATGTGGACGCTAATACTCACCCGTATATTTCTACCGGTTTAAAAGAAAATAAATTCGGTATCGCGATTGAGCGCGCACCGGCGGTGTACGCGCGCGCGGCACAATTACCAAGCCTTGCGATCAAAGGTCTGGATTGCCACATCGGTTCCCAGCTTACCCAGCTCACGCCATTTTTGGATGCGCTGGATCGCTTGTTGTTGTTGGTTGATGAATTGGCCAGCAGCGGTATTCATATTTCCCATCTCGATTTGGGTGGCGGTTTGGGTGTGACCTATCGCGATGAAACACCGCCGCCGGTGGCCGATTACATGGCGGCTATCAAAACCAAATTGGGCGATCGTAAATTAGCGTTAATGTTTGAACCTGGCCGCTCCATTTCGGCCAACTCGGGTGTACTGCTCACCAAGGTGATGTTTTTGAAACCCACCGAACATAAAAATTTCGCCGTGATCGACGCCGCGATGAATGACAATATTCGCCCGTCGCTGTATCAAGCTTGGCAAAACATTCGCGCGGTAAAACCCCGTGCAGGCGAAGCTAAAAAATGGGATCTGGTTGGCCCGATTTGCGAAACTGGCGATTTTCTCGGTAAAGACCGCGATCTGGCGATTGAACCGGGCGATTTACTGGCGGTAATGTCCACTGGCGCCTATGGTTTTAGCATGAGTTCCAACTACAACACTCGCGGCCGCGCTGCAGAAGTGGTGATCGATGGCGATCAAATGCATTTGGCGCGCGCGCGCGAAACCTTTGAAGATATGATTCGCGGCGAAATGTTGTTGCCGGAATAAGTTGCAAGAGGCACTAGGAAAAAAATGCGTTTACGTTTTAGCAAAATGCACGGTTTAGGCAATGACTTCGTGGTTATCGACGGAGTCAGCCAAAGTGTGCGTTTAACGCCGGAAAAAATCCGCTACATTGCCGACCGCAATTTTGGTGTGGGCTGCGACCAAATTTTATTGGTCGAAACACCCGATACGCCCGATGTGGATTTCCGCTATCGCATTTTTAATTGCGATGGCAGTGAAGTGGAAAACTGCGGCAATGGCGCACGTTGTTTTGCGGTCTTTGTGCGCGAGCGTAAACTCACCGGCAAAAATATTATCAAAGTGCAAACCGCAGGCGGCTTGATCGAATTGCGTGTGCAACAAGATGAACAAGTCAGTGTCGATATGGGCGCGCCGCGTTTGCAACCGGCACAGGTTCCGTTTGTCGCCGATGCACAAGCAGTGACTTATCCGTTTGAAGTGGCAGGCAAGAGCTACTTAATTTCTGCGGTATCCATGGGCAATCCCCACGGTGTACTGGTGGTGGATGATGTGAAAATAGCTCCGGTTGCTGAGCTCGGCCCTTTAATTGAAAATCACCCGCGTTTTCCGGCGCGTGTGAATGCCGGTTTTATGCAGATTGTGTCGCGCAATGAAATTAATTTGCGTGTATTTGAGCGCGGTGTAGGCGAAACTCTCGCCTGCGGCACCGGTGCGTGTGGCGCAGTGGTTGCAGGCCGTTTGCGCGGCTTGCTCGACGCAAAAGTGAAAGTAAATCTGCCCGGTGGCAGTTTGCACATAGAGTGGCCGGGTGAAGGTCAGCCGGTGATCATGACGGGGCCTGCGGTTACCGTCTTTCATGGACAAATAAAAATATAAGCTTATGAACGAAAAAATCCCCACGCTTGCAGATCCATTGGAACCGGAACAAATCGAAGCCTACTTGCGCGAGCATCCGGATTTTTTTGAACAGCACCAAGATCTTCTCGCCGAAATCAGTTTGCCCCATGAATCGGGTTCGGCGGTGTCGCTGGTAGAGCGGCAGGTGTCGATTCTGCGCGAGCGCAATATTGACATGCGCAATCGCCTGAGCAAATTGCTCGACAACGCGCGCGACAACGATAAGTTATTCGATAAAAGCAAACGCCTGGTATTGAGCCTGATTGAGGGGCAGGATATGGGCGATATTATCGATGCGCTCTACTATAGTTTCGATAAGGATTTTAATATTCATTACACCAGCCTGATTCTGATTGGCAATGCCGACAAAATCCCCAGCAGTCAGGCGCGCATAGTGTCTATAGGTGAAGCGCGAGAGCAGGTGGGCACACTGTTGAAAAATAGCCGCGCGGTCTGTGGCACGCTGGGCGCCAAAGAAATGAAATTTATTTTTGGCGAGCACGCGAGCGAAATTGGCTCAGTTGCGACTGTGCCGCTAATCCACGGCAGCGTATTTGGTCTGCTCAGTGTGGGCAATCGCGATCCGCATTATTATCGCTCCAGCATGGGCACTTTGTTTTTGAGTTATATTGCTGAAGTGCTTAACCGTTTATTGCCGAAATATTTGCCGCGCTAACCCTTGATACCTTCTGGGCGCGCGCTTCGCGGAGATTTATGACCGACCTTTCTCCACCGGCTATCCCCTTGCCTTTCGCTGAACAACTGGCGGCGTTTTATATTTATATTCGCAGCGAGCGGCAGCTATCCCCGCATACCCAAACCAGCTACGCGCGGGATTTGGAAAAATTCCAACTTTTTTGCGCGGAAAAATCTGTTAAAGAATTGCATATGCTCGGCGTGAACCACATTCGCATGGCCGTTGCACAATTACATCGCGAAGGTTTAGGCGGAAAAAGTTTGCAGCGCTGGCTGTCATCACTGCGCAGTTTTTTTCAATTTTGTATTCGTCGCGGCTGGCTTAAAAACAATATCGCCGACGGCATCACCGCACCCAAATCCCCCAAAGCATTGCCCAAGGTCTTGGATGCCGACCAAGCTGCGCAATTTGTGCAAGTGGAAGGCGATGACTTTATTAACAAACGCGACCGCGCCTTGGTGGAATTGATTTATTCCTCCGGTTTGCGTTTAGCAGAAGCGGTGAGTTTAAATGTGGTCGATATCGACTGGAGTGACGCCATGCTCACCGTCACCGGTAAAGGCAGAAAAACTCGCGTATTACCCATCGGCTCTCACGCCATTAGCGCACTCAAAAATTGGCTGGAAGCGCGCACGCTCTACACGCAAAATGATGAGCAAGCACTCTTCACCACCCAGCGCGGCCAACGCATCAGCCATCGCGCCGTGCAAATGCGCATGCAACAACTCAGCATCAAACAAGGCATGGACAACCCAGTCCATCCCCACATGCTCCGCCACTCCTTCGCCAGCCATATGCTTGAATCCAGCGGCGATTTACGCTTAGTGCAAGAACTGCTCGGCCACGCCAACATCTCCACCACTCAGGTTTACACCCACCTCGATTTTCAACACCTCGCAAAAGTGTATGACCAAGCGCATCCGAGAGCGGGAAGGAAGACGGATGGGGATGATGAGTTGTAGTGGATGATTGTTTGCATTTGCAAATACTGATAAGGAATCGTTTGATGAGTAACCCGTTGTTCAAAACCGTAATTAGCCTGGTTGTGTTTTCGCTAACTATTTTTTCGATATCTGCATTTTCACTAAGCCCTGAAGATAAGGCGCCATTGCCAATTCACTACGGTGGTAGAGTCGTTGTTGGTGAATTGGATGGGGCACCCACATACACTTATTCATGGCCTGGGGTTTATTTTGAGGCGGCTTTTGTGGGTGCAGAAGTCGATTTAAAATTCAATGACAGCAATAACATATTAAATATTATTGTTGATGGGAAAGCGCCTGTCGCGCTTACAAAACCAGGAAAAACAACATACTCCATTAATAGCTTAACCCAAGGCAGGCATCATATCCGCGTTGAAAAACGTACCGAAACACTGTTTGGCACTGGAACGTTTGAAGGGTTTTTTGTTTCGGGAAATAGCCAAGCAGTTGCACTGGAAAAGCCCAAGCGCAAGATCGAATTTATTGGCGATTCAGCCGTTGTGGGTTACGGCATTCGATCACGCAAGCTTGAGTGCGGAGAGGCAGAGGTTTTTTCTTTCACTGATACGCAATTAACCTACGCAGCTCTTACCGCAAAAGCGTTTGGTGCGGACTATCAAATAAATGCATTATCGGGCTTTGGGGTAGTTCGTAACTATAATGGCGCTTTTCCGAAGAATACATTTCTCTCCCTTTATCCTTATGCCCTGAATGACAAAAGTGCGCTCTACCAAAGCGATTGGTCGCCTAATATTATTGTGATTGGTTTGGGCGGTAATGATTTTGCCACACCGTTAAATCCCGATGAAAAGTGGAAGCCACGCGAAGCATTACAAGATGATTATGTGAAAAGCTATAAAGATTTCATTTTGGGTTTGCGTGCCAAACATCCCAATGCCCACTTTATATTGCTTTCATATGCAGTAGTTGGTGATGAATTGGAAACCCAGATTGCGCGTGTGATTAAAGAGTTGAAAAAAATCGATGTGGGCGATATCGGCTTGGTCACCATAAAACCGAAGGAGCTGTCAGCATGCCACTGGCACCCATCAGAAAATGATCACAAAAATTCAGCTGAAATTTTAACGAATTATATTAAAGCTAATCCAGAATTGTGGAATTAATTTTGGCAATCGCACCCTCTGCTGAGAGTGCGTTGCGATAAAAACCTAATCGAACTTAATCAGACTTTTGCGTAAGAACTAATTGGCCATCTTGTACTGGGATGCGTGAGCCTGGGTCGTATGACATTTTTACGGTGGATTCTTTTTCCTCGAAACGATAGGTCACGTTGTAGCCGGTAATATCTTCGCGGGTTTCGTAAACTGTTTTGCAGCGTTGCTCAACCGTGGTGTAGGTGTCACCTTTTTGCATGTTGGCTTGCACTTTGTCACCGGCATAACCTCCGGCAACTGCGCCCGCGACAGTTGCGACTTTTTTGCCGTTGCCGCCGCCGACTTGATTGCCCAGGGCGCCACCGACAACGGCGCCAATCACTTTACCGGCAATACGATTTTGGTCTTGCACGGGTTTTTGGCGCACAACGGTTTCGTCGCGGCATTCTTGG
>CAXAVL010000105.1:0-14179 GCA_963971905.1 uncultured Cellvibrio sp. | reverse complement strand
TCTCTGGGTGTTGAAATTTTTTCGCGCAGCGGAAAACATTTGACCCGTATAACCCCGGCTGGTGAAGCTATTCTCAAAACTGCGGGTGAAATCCTGCGGAAAGTAGAAAGTATTAAGCAGGTTGCACAAGAGTTCAGCAACGAACGCAAGGGAACGCTGACCTTGGCAACCACCCATACTCAAGCGCGCTATGCACTGCCGCCGGTGATAGGTTCATTTATCAAGCAGTATCCAGAAGTTGCTTTGCATATGCACCAAGGGACGCCTATGCAAATTTCTGAGATGGCGGCCGATGGCACGGTGGATTTTGCTATAGCGACTGAGGCAATGGAGCTATTTAGTGATCTGATAATGATGCCCTGCTATCGTTGGAATCGAAGCATAGTTGTGCCTAAGAACCATCCACTCGCTCAGCTTGCAAATCTGACGCTAGAAGATGTGGCTAAGTATCCAATTGTGACTTATGTATTTGGATTTACGGGCCGCTCCAAGCTGGATGAAGCATTTATCAATCGCGGTCTTGCGCCTAAAGTAGTGTTTACTGCTGCGGATGCAGACGTTATTAAGACCTATGTCCGGCTTGGTTTGGGTGTAGGGATTATTGCCAGCATGGCTTACAACGAGGCGGCTGATAGCGATTTGGTCGCTTTAGATGCGAGCCATTTGTTTGAGTCGAGCGTGACTAAAATTGGTTTCCGTCGCGGCACATTCCTGCGTGGATTTATGTATGACTTTATTGAAAAGTTCGCGCCCCATCTCACAAAAGACATCATCAATGAGGCATTTAATCGCCATTCACGCGCAGAGCTGGATGATTTATTTGAAGGTATAGAAATTCCGACCCACTGATACATTGACCATTGAAAGCCGGGCGAAAGTTCGGCTTTTTTGTTTTAAATCAATTTGATACTTAGTTAATCTAAAGCTAATTGTAAGCTCTGCCTCATTCTTCTTTTTTACGGCCCTCCCTAAAATTATTGTACATATAATTTGCTTTGTATAAGTTTGTGGTGTAAAACTTATACATCATCAATCAATTGTATAGGTTTTGTATGAGCAAAATTCCTCTTGGTGTTAGCCAGTGTTTGCTCGGTGAGCAGGTTCGTTTTGATGGCGGACACAAACACAATCGCTATTTGACCGATGTGCTCAGTGAGTATGTTGAGTTTCGCCCTATCTGCCCGGAAGTAGCGATTGGTTTGGGGATACCGCGCAAACCAATACGTTTGGTGATGATGGGGGACGAAACCCGTGTGCGCGGTATTGATAACCCGGAACTGGATGTAACCGACGCACTAGTTGAGCAGGCTGAGTTAGCCGTGGCGGCAATGCCTGATATTTGCGGTTATGTATTTATGCAAAAGTCACCCAGCTGCGGTGTTTTTGGCATGAAGCGCTATCGCACAAATGGTTATACCGCCGACCATCGTGGTCGTGGTGCCTATGCGCAACGCTTGATGGGGTTGATGCCTTTGCTGCCGGTAGAAGAAGCCGGGCGCTTAAACGATACGGGCTTGCGCGATAATTTCCTCGCCCGTGTATTTGCCTATCATGACTTTAAAACCAATGTTGCTAGCGAACCCACGGCTAAAAAACTCATTGAGTTTTACTCCCGTTATAAATACCAGGTTATGGCGCACCACGTGCCCAGTTATTTTTCGATTGGTCGTTATCTATCGAATCTTTCAGGTCGCGATATTCAGGTCAGTAGCGATGAGTTTTTTCGTTTGTTTATGGCCGCACTGTCCCACCACGCCACACGTAAAGGTAATACCAACGCGATTATGCATTTGCGGGGATATTTAAAAGAACATTTGAACACGCAAGATAAACAAGAGTTATCGCAACTGATCGATTCTTACAAAGCGGGCATGGTGCCTTTGGTGGTGCCGCTGACACTGCTCAAACATCATTTATTGAAGCTCGATAATCCCTATTTAAAAGCGCAAACATTTTGGGCGCCGCATCCAGAACGGCTTGGCATACGTAATCACATTGTTGAGAGTGCGTGATGAACGGTGTTGTTGATACGGAGGTTGATGAGGCGCTGGTTGAAGACCGGCTGCCAATTCGCGAAATTTCTCGTGAGACTGGCGTTAATACCGTTACCTTGCGCGCGTGGGAGCGCCGTTACGGGTTGCTAATTCCGCAGAGAACCACCAAAGGCCACAGACTGTATAGCCGCGCCGATATCGAGCGCGTGAAAGAAATTCAATTATGGCTCGGGCGCGGTTTGGCAATCAGCAAAGTAAAGGCCTTGCTTGCTGATGAGCAGCGAGCAGAGTCAATGCCGCAGATAGATTCAATCTGGCTGGAATTGGCGCAGCAAATTCAAACAGCAATCACCGCATGTAATCGCAATCAACTTGAACGATTGATTGAAGACACTTTTGCGCTTTATCCCAGCCCGATGATTGCCGATTATTTGTTGTTACCGCTATTGGCGGATTTGCAGGGAAATGAACCGGGCAGGCCAATGCGGCGCGCATTTTTTACCGCAGTATTACAGGAATATATTCAGGCTTCGCAAAATCGCCAGCGGCAAGCGGCTAATGGGGAAAAAATTCTGGTTTTGTCTGCAGCTCCGGATGAGGAGCAATTGGTGCCGCTGCTATTAACCTATGGTTTGTTGGTGAATCAGCATAACGCGGACTATCTAGGCTATCTGGGAGCAAAAGAATCGCTGCTCTGTGCGGAAGCGTTTAAAGCAAAAATATTGGTAATTATGGGTGGCGAAGCCGTCAATACCAGCGAGCTACAACTACACTTGAGTTTATGGCGGAGTTTTTCTGCTATGCCTGTTGTGTTAGTTGGGAATGCGGTACGCCTCGTTCCTGCTCTATCACCTGAACTTGCTACAGGCGTTCGTCCTTGCGATAACCAACAACAAGTATTGGTCACAATAAATCAATTACTAAAGGGATAAGTCACTTTTATGGCGCTGACAGTTCCGCAAAAAGTACGCAATTTGTACTTGCGTTTTGATAAAAAAATTCTTAACACTTTGGGTGAAATCTACAGCGATGATATTCAATTTCGCGATCCCTTACATGCAATTAATGGCCTCAATAAACTCACTACTTATTATGCGGGCATGATGAGTAATTTAACGGAGTGTCGTTTTGAATTTCATCACTCCATGGAAATGACTGAACGCGGCGAAGCGGTATTGTTTTGGACTATGCATTATCGCCATAGCAAATTGGCGGGCGGAGAGCTGCTGGAATTAACCGGTAACACGCACCTATTGTTTAACGATAAAGTCTATTATCACCGGGATTATTTTGATGCAGGATCTATGCTCTATGAGCATATTCCTCTAATGGGTTTTGCCATTCGCCAGATAAAGAAAAAAGTAGGCGCCAAATGACGGCATTAGTTTGGCTGCGCCATGATTTGCGTGTGCGTGATAATCCCGCGTTATTTAAAGCTGCCGAATTGGGGCAGGGAGTTGTAGCGGTTTATGTACACTGCGATGCCTACGTGCGCCTGCATACGATTGCACCAGCCCAGTTGGATTTTGTACGTCGTCATTTGCACATAATGGCAAAAGATTTGGCCGCGCTGAATATTCCATTGTTAATTATTCGCGTACAAAAGCCCGCTGAAGTAGCACCGGAATTATTGCGTCTTGCGCAGGTTGTCAAAGCCGAGTATTGCTATTTCAATGCGGAGTATCCGCTCAATGAATTAAATCGCGATCTCGCCGTCAACCAATTACTGCGGGATAACGGTATTTTGGTCAAGCGCTGTCATGATCGCTGTATTGTGCCACCGGGCATGATTCGCAATGGCCAGGGGGACCCTTATAAAGTATTTACTGCGTTCAAAAAGAAATGGTTGCAAACAGTGATGCCGGTGGCGATGCAACCATTGGCTTCGCCTGCTAAACAAGTGACTCCTGCCAATCTGGCTTCTGCCTCGATTGATGAAATTGATCAATTATTTTCGGGCCACGAATTGCGCGATTTATCCGCGCTTTGGCCAGCTGGAGAAGATGAAGCTTATCGCCGTTTGGATAGGTTTATCGAAACATCGATTGCACGCTACCAAGATCAGCGCGATTTTCCCGCTATTGATGGCACCTCCAGTTTATCCCCGTATTTTGCGGTTGGTTCATTATCGCCTCGCCAAGCCGTTGCTGCTGTGCTCGCTTACACCCATGGTGAGTGGGATGGTGGTGATGCGGGGGCAAACTGCTGGCTTAGTGAATTAATCTGGCGCGAGTTTTATCAGCATGTGGTGGTGGATTACCCCCAAGTGTGCAAGCGGAAAGCGATGCAAGCGCACACCGAGGCTTTTCCCTGGCGTTATGACAAAACCTTATTTGCTGCCTGGTGCGAAGGCAAAACGGGTATTCCGATTATTGATGCCGCGATGCGCCAATTGAATGCGACAGGTTGGATGCATAACCGATTGCGTATGGTTGTCGCGATGTTTTTAACCAAGAATTGTCAAATCGATTGGCGCTGGGGTGAAGATTATTTTATGTCGCAGCTGATCGATGGCGATTTTGCAGCCAACAATGGCGGTTGGCAGTGGAGTGCTTCCACGGGTACAGATGCCGCTCCTTACTTTCGTATTTTTAATCCTGTAAGTCAGTCTGAACGTTTTGATCCAAATGGCGAATTCATTCGTAAATGGATTCCAGAGCTGGCGCATTTGTCGAATAAACAGATTCACAACCCGCCTGCATTGACTAATTACCCGCGCCCAATTGTCGATTTGAGTGCGAGCCGAAAAGAAACTATAGCCCTCTTTGCGCAATTGCCACCACTAGCACATCAACTGAGCTAATTTATGACTGCTAACCCGACGTCTTACACAGTGTTAATCACCGGCGCTTCAAGTGGCATCGGCTATGAGTTGGCGCTGTGCTATTTGAAGCAGGGGGCAAAAGTGTTTGTGCTGGCACGTTCCGAAGAGCCTTTAGCGCAATTGACGCAACAATTTCCAGGGCGCTGTGTGGCGGTGAGGGTTGATCTTTCCGATGCGGATGACAGCCAACGCGCAGGCGAGTGGATCAGCCAGCAGGTGCCATTTTTAGATCTTGCGATTTTAAATGCAGGTACTTGTGAATATGTAGATGTAAACCATCTGACGCGCGAACCGTTTGAGAAAGTAATGGCCATTAATTGGCAGGGCACAGTTAACAGCCTGTTGTTTTGTTTGCCCTTGCTGCGTAAAAAAAACCTGCACGAAAAAAAATCATCCGCGCAGACTGCGCAATTAGTCGGCATATCCAGCATGGCCAGTATTTTACCTATGCCGCGCTCACAAGCTTATGGTGCTTCCAAGGTGGCTGTGGAATATTTATTTAATTCTCTGCGAGTCGATTTGGTTAACGAGCAGATTGATATCACCTTGGTGCGCCCAGGTTTTGTTAAGACTCCGCTAACCGAGCGCAACGATTTCCCCATGCCGTTTGCACAGACAACAGCAGAAGCTGCGATCCGTATTATGCGCGGCATTAATAAACGTCATTGGTTAGTGCAATTTCCTTGGCCTCTCGTGTGGCTAATGAATACTATCGCGTGCTTGCCATTGCGTGCACAGGTGTGGTTATTACAAAAAATATCGCGCAATTCCAAGGTTTAATTTGCTGTACCTTATCATTTAATTTATTTAATCAAGAGCTGATGCATGACAGTAGTTGCCCGAAAAAAAATTGCCATTATAGGTTCAGGAATCAGCGGGTTGCTGAGCGGGTACTTGTTGTCGCGCAGTCATGACGTGACAGTGTTTGAGGCGGGCAATGAGATTGGTGGCCATACGGCAACTAAAATTGTTGCCGCGCCTGAAGGTGCTTTGGCAGTCGATACCGGTTTTATTGTGTTTAATGACCGCACATATCCCAACTTTTTAAAGCTACTTGCCCAGTTGGGCGTTGCTTATCAGCCAACAGAAATGGGCTTTAGTGTTGCCTGCCAGCAAACCGGCTTTGAATACAGCGGCACATCGCTGAATGGAATTTTTTCGCAGCGGAAAAACATCTTCGATAGAAAACATTGGCGCATGTTAAAAGAAATTGTGCGATTTAATACGGATTGCACGCAACTCTATAAAGATAATGCAATTCCTGAAGCGCAAACACTTGGAGAATATTTAGACCTACAGGGCTATAGCGAAAAATTTATCCGCTTTTATATCTTGCCGATGGTGTCCGCGATTTGGTCATCTCCCATGGATACAGCGGCAAATATGCCGTTGGTGTTTTTTATTCGCTTCTTTCATAACCACGGCTTGCTGACTGTTACACAGCAACCCCAGTGGTACACCATTAAAGGTGGTTCACATCAGTATCTGCAACCCTTGACCGAAAACTATAAAAATACAATTTATACCAATTGCCCGGTGCTTAATGTCAAACGCGATCCAGACGCTGTAGCCGTCACTACCGCTCGTTTTGGTAAGCAGATATTCGATGAAGTCATTTTTGCGTGCCATAGCGATCAGGCGTTAAAGCTGCTGGTTGATCCCACCCCGGCAGAATATGACATTCTTTCCTCTATTCCCTATGAATCCAATCAAGTGGTATTGCATAGCGATATTCGCCTACTGCCAAGATTGCGCCGCAGTTGGGCAAGCTGGAACTATATGTTTTTAGCTGCGACTGACGTAGGGCATGTCAATGAAAATGCTGCCTTAACTTACAACATGAATATTTTGCAAAAGTTAAATTCGGCAACCACATTTTTAGTTTCGGTTAATGCAGGGGATGCAATTGATCCGGAAAAAATTTATGGCGAATATCAGTATAGTCACCCCATGTTCACCCCTGAGTCTGTTGCAGCGCAAGCGCGCTGGGCAGAAATAAGTGGGATGAATCATACACATTTTTGTGGTGCTTATTGGCGCAATGGTTTCCACGAAGATGGCGTAGTCTCCGCGATTCGTGTGGCAGAAATGCTCGGGGGAATCTGGTAGAGGATGGGGCAATGTTGAATATCAGGTACTCGTATGCATAGTGCAATTTATCAGGGCAATTTGCGACACCGGCGCTTTTTTCCAAAGCGTCACGAGTTTACCTACGCATCAACTTTGTTTTATATCGATCTGGATGAGTTGCCGGATTTGTTCAAGGGGGTGACAGGCTGGTCATTGAATCGTGCAAACCTGGGTAGTTTTCGTCGCACCGATTTTCTGGGTGATCCGCTAGCACCCTTAAAGGATTCCGTTATTTCTGAGGTCAATAAACTATTGGCGCTGAGCAGTTCTGCCAATATTAGCTGCCCCAATGGTGCCGTGCGTATGCTGACTAATTTACGCATCTTCGGTTTTTGTTTTAACCCGGTAACCCTGTATTACTTGTTTAATGAAAATTCCGAACAGCCTGCAATGATTCTTGCTCAAGTGAATAATACGCCTTGGAATGAACGGCATACTTATCTTATTCATTGCAGTGAGAAAACCGGTAAGGCAAATTCGCAATTTGATAAACAATTTCATGTGTCGCCATTTAATCCACTAGATATGGTTTATCACTGGATTAGTTCGGTACCGGCAGAGCATGTTCTTGTGCACATGGAAAACCATGTGAGTGTATCTGATCAATCTGCTTGCACTGAACAGCAATCAATTTGCCATATGGATGCAACTCTCACGCTCAAGCGTCAACCCTGGTCAAAGTCTACATTGCAAAAAATACTTTTATTGCAACCTTGGATGGCAATAAAAGTACCTGTTGCTATTTATTGGCAAGCGCTGCGTCTGTTTGTTAAAGGCGTACCTGTTTACACCCACCAAACCATAAGCCCTTTGCCCGCTGCTACCAGCACTGAACTCAAAACGACAGGGGAATCATCGTGAAAACTACCAGTATCAGGCTGCTGCCAAAACATCGAGTGTCGTCGTTAAGCCGTAACCAAAGCATTGCGCGCTCAATGCTATTTAAATTGTTGCGCGGCCTGAAACAAGGTTGCTTGCGCATTCACGAACAAGGCGAACTGTATCGGTTTGGTCAGCTTGCTGATCACACCGATTTGGTGGCCGATATTTATGTGCACGATGCACAACTCTATTCGGATGTTATATTCGGTGGTTCAGTGGGCGCAGGTGAGGCTTACATGAGCGGTTATTGGAGTACACCCAATCTCACGCAGGTGACGCGGCTATTTGTGCGCAATATAGATGCGCTTGATGCAATGGATTCAAAACAATCTTTGGTTGGCCAATACTTGTTAAAAGTGTTTCATTGGTTTAATCGCAATACCAAAGAAGGATCGCGGAAAAATATTTCAGCCCACTACGATTTGGGCAACGATTTTTTTCGGTTGTTCCTCGACAGCACTATGATGTACTCGGCGGCCATTTATCCAACGCCGCAAGCGACATTGGCAGAAGCGTCAGTTTATAAATTGCAACGTGTATGCGAAAAATTACAATTGAATTCTAATGATCACTTGCTTGAAATAGGTACAGGTTGGGGCGGTATGGCTATTTATGCCGCTCAGCACTATGGTTGCCGTGTCACTACAACCACTATTTCTCGCGAGCAGCATGATTACGCGGTTGAAAAAGTGGCTGAAGCCGGGTTGAGTGACCGTGTTACGGTGCTGTTTGATGATTACCGTGATTTGCGTGGTCAATTCAGTAAATTGGTATCGATTGAAATGATTGAGGCCGTAGGGCACGAACATTACGACCAATACTTTTCTACTTGCTCCCGCTTGTTGGCGCCCAATGGCTTAATGTTGTTGCAGGCTATCACCATTGCTGATCAGCGCTATGACATGGCACGCAAGACGGTCGATTTTATTCAGCGGTACATTTTCCCCGGTGGTTCGCTTCCTTCTATTGCGGTGATTAGCGATGTTGCCAAACGCAAAACAGATATGAATATTGTGCACATAGAAGATATAGGCGAACACTATGCGCAGACGTTAAAACATTGGCGAGATGCGTTTCATAAAAAATTGGAGGCGGTAAGGGCGCAGGGGTTTGATGAACGTTTTATTCGTATGTGGGAGTTTTATCTCTGCTATTGCGAAGGCGGCTTTATTGAACGCAGTATTGGTACAGCACAAGTTTTATTGGCGAAGCCACAGTATCGCAATGGCTATTTCCAATGAAACGTAGGGCTTTGCTCTTAACTATCGCCAATGGTCTAGTGTTTCAAGCCGGTTGGCTTGTTTGTATTTTGTTCGGCAGTTTATGGGCCGCTGCGTTTACATTGTGCGCGCTGGTTTTGCATTTTGTTTTTTATACCCAGCGCCTGAAGGATACGGTTGCCTTGCTACTTGCAGTGGTTATAGGTCTTGTTCATGATCTGCTACTCCTACATACAGGTTCGATTTTGTTTGTAGAATCTGTTTATTTGCCGCCGTTGTGGTTGATGTGTCTATGGGTGCTGCTGGGGCTTACTCTTAATCATTCCCTGTCATGGATTTATTCGCGGCCTCTGTGGTCTGGCTTATTGGGAGCAATAGCAGCACCACTGAGTTATATGGCAGGTGTAAAACTATCTTCAGCAGAATGGTCTAGCCCGATACTTGAAGTTGTTCCTATAATAGCGGCTCTGTGGTTAGTGATATTGCCACTGCATCGTTTGATTAGCTTGAGGGTTTTAACCTATGTCCAGCACAAAACCGCAAAATTACCTGCGCCAAATTCTGATTGCTAGTCTTGGGCTGTGCAGTGTTTTTACCGGCATGTACAGTAGTACAGTGATTGCTGAAGATAACTATGTTGTAGCGGGCAGCGCATACAATCTTGAAAACAACCAACTGATCTATCGCGAACTGTACACGGCGCTGGATGAGAATAAATCGGTTCGGGTAGATTACGTGACCCCTGCAGGAAGCACTTTTGCATCCAAAACCTTGGTTTACCAAGGAGAACCTTTTCAGCCCAGTTTTAATTTTGAAGATACACGTGATAACGAATTCACATCGGCCCGCTTTCAAGGTGCCCGTTTAGTGCTTACCCATGGCATGGGTAGCAGTCAAAATGAAAAAGTGATTTACGATAATGCGCGCATGGTTGTCGATGCGGGCTTTGATGCGTACATTCAGCTGAATTGGGATAAGTTGGTTGCAGGCAAACGGTTGAAATTTGATTTTGCTATGCCGACTCGGTTAAGCAGTCTGCAATTGGAAGTGCGCAAAATTAAGGGAACTGAATCGCCAGTATATGATGCAAATTTTGGCCGCGATTGGATTTATTTTCGAATCGCACCCGCTAAGGCATTCATTTCACTTTTTGCCGATCCTATCAATCTTGCTTATGATCCTAATGGTAAATACTTGATGCGTTTTCATGGCCGCTCGAATATCGATGATGATCGCGGTGGCCCACAGGATGTGCGTATCGAGTATGAATATGTAAATTAAGGCAATGTGCGCGAGCAATACCCCTATTGCTCGCGCGATTCTTTCCTAAATGTATATTGTTATGCGCTTGGGGATGTGCTTGATAAATAAGAGCACCAATCGCTCCAGCTTCCGGGATAGAGCTTGGCTTTTACGCCAATCATTTCTAATGACAAAATATTCACGCAGGCTGTGACACCTGAACCGCAATACACCACCAGATTATCTCGCTCAGTTAAATCATTCCATCTTTGTAGCTGTGCTTCAGTGGATTTAATAAACCCCTTTTCATTAGTCGCTTCTTGCCAAGAATAATTCAGTGCACCGGGAATGTGGCCAGCAATCGGGTCTATAGGTTCTTCTTCGCCGCGATAGCGTTTGGCTTCGCGGGAATCGATCAGGGTAAAGTGTGAGCCTGCCTGTAAAATGTCTTCGCGATTTACAATCCAATCCTTTTGTAGTGTGGCTTTAAAATTTCCGCTTTTTATTGCAGGTTCACGTCTATCTAAGCCGCCGCCACTTGCAATCCAGCCAGCGAAACCACCATCGAGGATGAGTACCTGTTGAAGCCCCAAAAAGCGAAGTAACCACCATGCATGCGCGGCGTAACCCATACGTGAATCATCGTAAACCACTATCGTGGATTGCTGATTAACACCTGTGGTACGCAATTTTTTACTGAGTGTTTCTGTATCGGGTAACGGGTGACGGCCACCATGAGTGGCAACCGCACTGGAGAGATCTTTTTCCAAATCCAGAAAATAGGCTCCTGGAATATGCCCGGTTCGGTACTGCTCCTGACCTTGAGTTTTGTTCATCAAGTTAAAACGGCAATCAAAAATCACAACCTTGCCCAGTTGCTTTTTGAGTTGTTCGCTGGTGATAAAGTGATTCATGGGAGTGATGTGCGCTTATGAAACGTGAATGTCAAAAGAGTGGCGCCATAATCGCATCATCTGGGGAGCTTGGGAAGGGTGATATCTGAGCGCTTTGTGTGTTTTTTGTAATGTGCGTGCGCCATGCGTTAAAGATTTTGCCAAGGCTCGGGGATTTTACCTTCGAGTTGATAGGCGAAAGCAATAATATAAGCTACCGCAATATAGAGTGCCTCAGGGATTTCATCGCCTAATTCCAGGGTCACGAGCAGATCAACCAATGCTGCGTTATCGCACAGTGGAACATCGTGCTCTTGTGCAATTGCAATAATTTGTTCAGCAACTGCGCCGGTACCTTTGGCGCTTACGTGTGGGGCGCTCTTGCCATCGTAATAAAGTGCAACGGCTTTTTGTAATTGTTGTGTGGAGTAGTGTGATGTCATTGCGCTTCCTCAGGTTTTAATGTCGACCAGTGAATAACTAAATGACATTTTCGGCTTGGGGGGTAGGCCGGGTATACATTGCATTTGCGTAACCTGAATACCTTCGCGCTCTAATTGTGTTTTCAGCAAGTCTGTTTTATTTTTTGCTTCGATTAAGGTGTTTTCATTTTCTGCCCAAAATTTTGCCGATAGGCTTTCACCCACTAACGAAAGCTGCGCATAAAATTGTCCCACTAATGGCAAATCAAAGCTAAGCATGACATTCCATTGGCGCACCCGTGCGCTGCCTTTTTCCGCATCCTCATCTTGCTCTTCAATCCATTGCTGCTCCAATTGAATGTGGAGTGGGTGAACGTCCTGTCCTTGGCGTACGGGAATTTCAAATTGCCATGATTGTGTAGGTTGTGCCTGATCTGCCTGCGCTAATTGGTGATTCAGTGTGTGCACTTGCTGCAATTGAATTTTAGCGATGCTGCCCAGCGTGTGTTGATGCATTAGCATCACCAATTGCGTGCGCAATTGTTTTTGGCTGAGTTCACCGTGTTGTTTGTTGCTGAGCATACCTAAAAATTGGGGCAGGGCGATTGCTAATAGATTTTTATTGAACTCGGTTGTTAGCGGTGAGCCTGGTTGTGTTGGTTTGGTTGCCCCCAGTTCGGTATCGAGTTGGCGTAGGAGCCCTAAGAGCGCGCCTTTTAGATCTTGCGCTGCTATTTTTTCTACAGGGTGTTGGTGAGTTAGGCTGGTTTTTTGTGTCGCGGCAGCTGGGTTGTTTGGGTTTAATAGTGCTGCTTTGAGATTGGATGAGGTACTCAATGGATTTATAGCGGCGGATTTTTTTTCGGGCAATAGTGTGCCGCTGGTTGAAGTTGATGATGCATCGGCAGTTTGCTGACCCGTGACTAGCTGCGCTAATTTTTGTTCGAAACTTTGCCCGTTATTTTTGAGTGTCATCTCTACTAATTTGGGATTAGTAAGCTGATCAGATAAACGAATATGGTTAGCCAGAGTTTTCAGTGACTGTTGCACTTGGCTCGAAAGCCATTCTTTTCGCTCGGCAATAGGTAGCTGTTGTATAAATTGAGTGATTTTCGGCAGGCTTGCCAGCAAATCCTGCCCCTTATCTTTTTGCGGCAATAAGCGGCGCAAGGTTTCACCAATCGCCTCGGTGGTTTTGATAGTCGCTAATTTTTGTGGTTCAAGATTGGGCTGCAAGGTTTTACTGGTGAACTCCCTGTTTAGTAGTGCGCTGCTGGTTAACTGTGTAGTTGTTGTGCTGTTAGTGTAAAGAGCTTGTAGGTTGAGAGGGATGTTCGTTGTCGCTGAGGCTTGTGAGTTATTCGTTTGTATTATTGCATTGAATGCCGCAACCTCGGTTTTGCTTAGTACTTGTAATAATTGCAATCGTTGCGCTTCACTCAATTGCATCAATAATGTTTGGCCAGCTTGTATGGGTTGATTGGTGTAAGTAAGTAGATTTGTTGTTGCCACACTGGGCGATGTCGTTGCGTTTGGTGTGGTGGTAGCAGCAGCGGGAGTGTTGACGGAAAGGGCGACTAGCTTAATGCCGGGTGTTTGTGCGAGTTTTTTTTGCGCTTCCAATTCACTGATTAAGGCTTTTATCGCTGGCGCCGCTGAATTTTTATTGAGCTGCGCTAAATTAGTTTCAATCGATTTAATCAATTGCGCGCGCTCTTCCGGCGTTGCTTGGGTTACTTTTTGCACATCTGCTAAAAAATGACTGCCAACTTTTAGGCCAAGCGCTTTTGTGATCGCCATTATTTTTTCGATCTGCGCGCGCTGGTGATTTTGTACCAGCTTGTCGGTGATGGAACCTAGCTCCATGACATATCCCAAATGGATTTTAATCTGATCAAAAATGTAAATTGGGGTGCTTTGGCGATGTGCAGGTCGTTATAATCGCCCACAGTGAACAGCCGCTGTGCAGAGTATAGCGGCTGAAAAGATGTTTCCTGTAGATACCATACACGCCAAGGCAAATAATAAGCATGACCGATTCGGTAACCAAGGTGAAAACTCCACTACTTGAACTGCGTAAACTTGGCTGCGAACGAGATGAGCGCCTGCTATTTGCAGAGTTGGATTTACAGCTCTACCCAGGTGATGTGGTGCAAATCGGCGGCCCTAACGGCGCAGGTAAAACGACTTTATTACGCGCTCTTGCGGGCATCAGCACGGATTATCTCGGTCAAATCCTTTATGCTGATCAAGGTTTGCCTGAGGCAGCTTGGGAGTTCGCCGGCGACAGCCTTTACTTAGGACATTTACCTGGTATCAAAAAAGCCTTAACACCTGCCGAAAATCTGGCTTGGTATCAAGCCCAGAGCGGTGCGGCAATTGCGGTTAATGACGCATTAGCGGCTGTTGGCCTCTATGGCTACGAAGACACCCCATGCTACCAACTATCCGCAGGGCAGTTGCGCCGGGTTGCATTGGCAAGGTTGCATTTGAGCCGCGCGCGCATCTGGATTCTGGACGAGCCCTTCACCGCGATCGACAAGTTGGGCGTAAGCCAGTTGGAGACGCTAAT
>CAXAVL010000104.1:0-14258 GCA_963971905.1 uncultured Cellvibrio sp. | reverse complement strand
AAAAGCCTGGTTGCGCGGTGTGCGGCCGCACTTGCCAGATTCTGTGACGGTGCGTTGGGCGCGAGAGGTGGTGCCACAGTTTCATGCGCGTTTTAGTGCGCTCAATCGTACCTATCGCTATTTAATAACCGATGCGAAAACCCCCTCAGGCTTGCTGCATGACCAAGTGACATGGTCTTCGCGCCCGCTGAATGTTGATGCAATGTGCGATGCCGCGGCACATCTGATTGGTCAGCATGACTTCACCTCTTTTCGCGCAACTCAGTGTCAGGCAAAAAGCCCGGTGCGACGGATTGAATACATACATCTGGTGCGGCGAGGGGAGTTAATTATTTTGGAGGTGCAGGCCAATGCTTTTCTGCATCACATGGTGCGCAATATTGTCGGGGTGTTGATGGCGGTGGGGGCAGGCGATAAGCCATCGAGCTGGGTTGCGGAGGTTTTAGCGGCGCGAAATCGCAGTGCTGCCGGTGTTACTGCCAAACCCTTTGGTCTCTATCTCGTTGGTGTTGACTATCCTGAGCATTTTGGTTTGTCATCCTGCCTGCCGGGGCCATTGTTTTTTACTGAACCTTTAGGTGGCTTTGCACCTTGAGCGTAAAATGAAGCCTTGCAGTTTGCGGCTTTTCGCTGTTAATTCTGTTAATATCCCCGCCTTATTTTTTGCCAAGTCCTTCATTCTGGTTGTTCGCGAATAGCGATTGGAGAGTCAGAGCTTGTCCAGAGCGCGTGTCAAAATTTGCGGTATTACTAACATAGAGGATGCTAGCGCTGTGGTTGCAGCTGGCGCAGAGGCATTGGGGTTAGTGTTTTACGCTGCCAGTCCTCGGGCGGTGGGTATTGAACAGGCGCGTGCGATAGCTTTGGCTGCAGGGCCGTTTACAGTGGTGACGGGTTTGTTCGTCAATGCTGATCCAGAATTTGTGACTGCCGTATTGAATCAAGTGCCGCTGCAGCTTTTACAGTTTCACGGCGATGAAGATCTGGCTTATTGCGAATCCTTTGCGCGCCCTTACATGAAGGCGATTCGGATGCGGCCAGAATTGGATGTGGCCGCTGCCATCGCGCAGTACCCCAGCGCATCAGGTATTTTATTGGATGCTTATCGCGCGGGTGTACCCGGTGGCACGGGTGAAACATTCGATTGGGCGCGAGTGCCTCAGTTTTCTACAACACCTTTGGTCTTGGCTGGGGGCTTAACCTCCGCTAATGTTGCCAGCGCAATTCAGGCAACCCAAGTCTATGGGGTTGATGTCAGCGGTGGTGTAGAATCGGCACCCGGTAAAAAAGATCATGGCAAAATAACCTCTTTTATCCATAATGCACGACATGCTGCAGCTTAAATGCAGTTTATTGTCGGCTTCTTACAGGTGATTAAACGGTGAGTAACACTGAGCAGTTTTCAGCTATTGATTACAGTGCTTTCCCCAATGCGGAAGGTCACTTTGGCCCTTACGGCGGTCGCTTTGTTTCCGAGACACTGATTTACGCGCTCGATGAACTTGAGTCTATTTATTTCAAATTGAAAGATGATCCTGGCTTTCAAGCAGAATTCGACAAGGATATGGCGCACTATGTTGGCCGTCCTTCGCCACTTTACCTTGCCGAGCGTTGGACTCGTGAATTGGGTGGCGCACAGATTTACTTAAAGCGAGAAGACCTTAATCACACCGGTGCGCACAAGGTTAACAACACTATTGGTCAAGCCTTGCTGGCAAAATTTACCGGCAAATCTCGTGTTATTGCTGAGACGGGCGCTGGTCAGCACGGCGTTGCTACGGCCACTGTTGCTGCTCGTTTAGGCTTAAAGTGCCGTGTTTACATGGGCGCTGAAGATGTTAAGCGTCAAGCGCTCAACGTATATCGTATGAAGTTACTGGGGGCAGAAGTATTTCCGGTTACTTCAGGTTCGCGCACGTTAAAAGATGCGATGAACGAAGCTATGCGTGATTGGGCTACTAACGTTGATGATACCTTCTACATTATTGGTACCGTTGCTGGGCCTCATCCTTATCCACAACTAGTGCGGGATTTTCAATCGATTATCGGCCGTGAAGCGCGCCGTCAGTGTTTGGAACAGGCAGGTCGTTTGCCCGATGCATTGGTCGCTTGTGTCGGTGGTGGATCAAATGCAATCGGTCTTTTTCATCCTTTCCTTACTGATGAATCAGTAAAAATGTTCGGCGTTGAAGCCGGTGGTTTGGGGATCGAAACCGGCAAACATGCAGCGCCTTTGAATAAAGGCATCCCCGGTGTATTGCACGGCAATCGCACTTATTTGATGGAAGATGAGAACGGTCAGAT
This sequence comes from uncultured Cellvibrio sp., assembly GCA_963971905.1. Taxonomy (GTDB): domain Bacteria; phylum Pseudomonadota; class Gammaproteobacteria; order Pseudomonadales; family Cellvibrionaceae; genus Cellvibrio. Next base: position 11,954 of record CAXAVL010000104.1, on the reverse strand, counting down.
TATCGAGACTCATTCAGTTTCAGCTGGTTTGGATTATCCCGGTGTAGGCCCTGAACATTCTTGGTTAAAAGATATAGGTCGTGTTAATTACGTTGCCATTAACGATGACGAAGCTTTGGCCGCATTCCGCAAAGTCACCAAGACTGAAGGCATTATGCCGGCATTGGAATCCAGTCATGCGCTGGCATATGTGGAAAAATTAGCGCCGACTATGAGCAAAGATCAAATCATCATTGCCAACCTTTCTGGTCGTGGCGATAAAGACATTTTGACTGTCGCCGGCTTAGACGGCATCACTGTTTAATCTTGTGGGTCAACAGCTAATTTAAAATATCGCCCAATAGGCGGTGAATAAAAATCAGGAATTGTCGATGAGTCGTATTTCCCAGCACTTGAGTCAGGCCAAAACGGCGGGCAAAAAAATCTTGGTTGCCTATGTAGTTAATGGCGACCCTTATCCACAAGCAACCTTGCCAACCTTGCATGCCATGGTGGAGCAGGGGGTGGATGTAATTGAACTAGGCGTGCCTTTCTCCGACCCTATGGCTGAAGGTCCAGTGATTCAAAAAGGTCACGAGCGTGCACTTGAGCATCACATCAGTTTGCGTGGCACGCTTGAACTGGTTAAGCAGTTTCGCGCCACCAACAACACTACACCTGTGGTTTTGATGGGGTACGCCAATCCAGTCGAGCGTTTTGGCTATGCTGAATTTGCGAAAGCAGCGACTGATGCCGGTGTTGACGGATTGCTCACGGTAGATTTGCCGCCGGAAGAAGTTGTGGTGCTCAAGGGTGAGCTTGATGCTAATGGGTTAGATAATATCTTCTTGCTTGCACCCACTACCACGCTCGAGCGCGCACAAAAGATTGCAGCCTATGCCAGTGGTTTTCTTTACTACGTTTCACTGAAGGGTGTAACGGGTGCAGGCCATTTAGATGTAAATGCAGTTAAAGAAAAGTTAGCCGGATTTGGTCAGTTAACAGATTTGCCCGTTTGTGTAGGCTTTGGTATTAAAGACCCTGAAACCGCTAAAGCGGTTGCTGTATTGGCCGACGGAGTCGTGGTTGGCAGTGTTCTGGTTGAAAAAATGGGCAGCATGGCTGATAAGAGCGCCACTGACATTGCTGCAGCAGTAGGTGATATTGTCGGCAGCATTCGCGTAGCAATAGATTCTATTTGATAGCAAAAAAACGTTGGTAACTCGCGCGCCGGGTAAAGCCAATCAACTAAATTGACATCGAGTACAGAGAAGCGACCATGAGTTGGTTAGATAAAATTATTCCAAGTATTTCCCGCACTGATACCAAGCGCAGCAATAAGGTGCCTGAAGGTCTGTGGGAAAAGTGTGTTAAGTGTGATGCGGTGCTGTATAAGCCGGAAATGGAAAAAACGCTCGATGTTTGCCCCAAGTGCGATCATCACATGCGTGTTGGCGCGCGTGCACGTTTGGGAATGTTTTTGGATCCGCAGAATCGTCAGGAATTGGCCACCGAAGTTGAGCCAATTGATCGCCTGAAATTTAAGGATGTGAAAAAATACAAAGACCGTTTAACTGCGGCGCAAAAAGAAACCGGCGAAAAAGATGCGTTGGTAGCTATGCGTGGCGAGTTAAAAGGTATGCCCATTGTTGCTGTCGCGTTTGAATTTGCATTCCACGGTGGCTCTATGGGGTATGTGGTGGGTGAACGTTTTACTCGTGCGGCAACTATCGCATTGAAAGAAAATATTCCTTTTGTTTGTTTCTCTGCTACTGGCGGTGCACGTATGCAGGAAGCATTGATTTCATTAATGCAAATGGCTAAAACCAGTGCTGTTATTGAGCGCTTGAAAATGCAGGGGACCCCCTATATTTCAGTAATGACCGACCCAGTGTATGGTGGTGTTTCTGCTAGCCTCGCACTGTTAGGTGATTTGAATATCTGTGAACCTGGCTCCCGCGCTGGTTTTGCTGGCCCCAGCATTATTGAACAAACTATCCGTCAAAAATTACCCAAAGGTTTTCAGCGTGCAGAGTTTTTGCTGGAACACGGTGCGATCGATATGATCATCCATCGGCGTGATATGCGCGATAAGTTGGCCTCGCTATTGGCAAAATTTACCCGCAAAGCAGCTGTGTAATTGATTCTTTTAATTAGTCGCTGCTATGCAATTTAATTCGCTACCTGCTTGGTTGGATTGGTTGGAAAAAAATCATCCAACCGAGATTGATCTCGGTCTTGAGCGGATTACCCGTGTTGCGCAGCGAATGGATTTATTAAAACCAGCGGCAAAAATTATTACTGTTGCTGGTACCAATGGAAAAGGCTCTTGCGTTACTGCTACTGCGGCGCTGTTAAATGCTGCGGGCTATTCGGTTGGTGTCTACACATCTCCACACTTAGTACACTATAACGAACGTATTGTTGTTAATGGCAATGTGGTTGCGGATGATGAAATCTGCTCCGCGTTTGCAGCTATATTCAGTGCGTGCCAACAAATCTCTGCGGATTCCCCTGCGCCTATTTCCCTCACTTATTTTGAGTACGGTACTTTAGCGGCACTGGAAATTTTCCGCCGCCAACAAGTGACTGCAATGGTGCTTGAGGTGGGGTTGGGTGGACGTTTGGATGCAATCAATATTATTGATGCCGATGTGGCGGTAATCACCAGTATTGCGCTTGATCATACGGATTGGTTAGGCGATAACCGCGAAGCCATCGGCTATGAAAAAGCAGGCATTATGCGTGCGGGAAAACCGGTTGTGTGTGCTGACCTTTCACCGCCTCAGTCGCTGCTAGATCACGCCCGGAATCTCTCTGCTTCACTGCACTTGATTTCGCGCGACTTCGGTTATTCTGTTAATGATGATTCCTCTTGGAATTGGTGGAACAACCACCTTCAGTTTTCCTCTCAGCCTCTTCCTCAGCTGCCGTTGCCCAGCCTTGCCGCTGCATTGCAAGTAATGTCTATTCTTGGTTTGGATTTGCTGACTCTGGATGCATTTACACGTATAGCTGCATTGCGCGTTCCAGGGCGCTTTCAAACCTTGCAGTGGCGTGAGCGACAAGTCATTCTCGATGTGGCTCATAATCCAGCAGCGACTGCTTATTTGGCTGAGCGCTTGGAGCAAGTGTCGGCACCCGGCTCAACAATACATGGCATAGTGGCGATGATGGCAGATAAGGATCGCGCTCAAAGCTTAGGCAATCTCAAAGGATTGGTCAGTTCCTGGTATGTGGCTGATTTGTCACCTATCCCGCGCGCAGCCAGTGTTGAACAATTGCGCCAGAATTTGGTCGATTTGGGTGTGACAGTGACATTTTCAGGTGGTGTGGCCGATTGCTTGCAAGCGGCCTTCAACAACTCGGCGCCAAGCGATCGCATTCTTATTTTTGGATCTTTTTATACGGTTGCGGCCGGTTTGCAAGCGCTCGCAGGCTGCGCGGGGCAATCCTAGTTAGACTGCATTGTTATCCCATGGTTTTGGCGTAGAGGTTTTAGGTGAGAGAATCCGTAAAACATCGATTGATTGGCGCTGCAGTGCTTGCGGCTATTGCTGTATTGTTTCTGCCCAGTTTTTTTAAGGATCGCCAACAGTATCAAGTGGATACGACCTCCCACATCCCGGGGCGTCCGAGCATCACTGCGGTGGATTTTAATGAGCCCACTCGGCCAGATGGCATTGAGCCAGCACCAGCACCGCAAACAATGTTTGTCCCGGATGAAGCTGAAGCCGTTGCGGTTGCGCAAATTCCTCCTGCTGAGCCAGCAGTAACTGCTGCGGTTGTCTCGTCGTCCTTGCAGTCAGTTTCATCCGCTGCGGCAAAAGTGGAAACATCGGTGCCGGAGATGCCGTTGAACGAACAAGGCTTGCCTGACACATGGGTGATTCAAGTGGCAAGTCTCAGTGTGCAAGCTTCAGCGAATAAATTGCGTGACCAACTACAGGCTGAGGGGCATAAAGCCTATGTGCGTTCAGTTGCGACCGCTAATGCGACTATTTACCGCGTATTTATCGGACCCAAGCAAGATAAAGCCCAAGCGCTTGCGATTAAGTCGCAATTAGACAAACAGTTGAAAGTGAATTCCCTCGTTTTACCCTTTAAACCCTAAAGCCATAATCCTGTACCTCTGTTAGAATGCGCGCCTCTGTAAACCTCCCATCAATGATATTGGAGTGGGCGCGCGAATGAATTGGGCTGATTGGGCCATAATCGGGATTTTTTCCCTGTCCTGTTTGATCGGTTTGATTCGTGGTTTTGTGCGCGAAGCCCTTTCGCTAATAATCTGGGTTGCTGCAGTGCTGGTAGCCAGAGTCTTCGGTGGCCAGCTTGAAATTCTGCTGATCGACCAAATTGAAACACCTTCTGTTCGGCTCATGACCGCCTATGCGGTGTTATTTATCGTTACGCTACTTCTAGGTGCGATGTTGAGTTATCTCATTGGCGCATTGGTGCGCGCCACCGGCTTATCCGGTACTGATCGTCTTCTTGGAATGGTGTTTGGTGCAGCGCGCGCCTTTATAATTGTGATGGCGCTACTGATCCTGTTACCCGGTTTCATTCCGGTAAATGAAGATCAGTGGTGGGCGCAGGCGCAATTCATCCCCCACTTTCTCGCGTGTGAAGAGTGGGTCAGGGCGGCTTATGAACAAGTCGCCCAATGGCTAACAGCACTGTTTGGCAGTGTTGAAAGCGGTCAAAAAGTTTAAAGTTGATAACTGTTATTGAGGCAATCTTATGTGCGGTATTGTAGGTATTGTGAGTAAACGCGATGTGAATGTGCAGCTTTACGATGCGTTGACCATCTTGCAGCACCGTGGGCAGGACGCCGCTGGTATGGTGACTTGTCAGGATGGCCGCATGAGCCAACAAAAGGCAAATGGTCTGGTGCAAGACGTATTTAGAACTCGTCATATGCAGCGATTGCTGGGTACCATGGGGATTGGCCATGTGCGTTACCCAACCGCAGGCAGTTCGGGCCCAGCGTTGGCACAGCCATTTTATGTCAACTCACCCTATGGTATCGCGCTGGCGCACAACGGCAATCTAACCAATGCCGATAAACTGAGCGAAGATATTTTCAAAACTGATTTGCGCCACGTAAATACAGATTCGGACTCAGAAGTATTACTCAACGTATTTGCCCATGAATTGCAGATGCAGGGAAAGCTGAGCCCGACTGCCGATGATATGTTTGCTGCAGTTGCTGGTGTACACAACCGTGTAACCGGCGGTTATGCTGTAGTGGCGCTTATCGCCAATTATGGTTTGGTTGCATTTCGCGATCCAAACGGCATTCGTCCATTAGTGTATGGCAAGCGTCCCTCGGAAGAGGGCGGTGTCGAATATATGGTGGCGTCTGAAAGCGTTGCGCTCGACGTATTAGGCTTTGAGTTGATTGCCGATGTCGCACCCGGTGAAGCAATTTATATTACCGAAGCTGGCCAACTGCATCGTCGCCAATGCGCTAAATCGCCACGCTTAACCCCCTGTATTTTTGAGCATGTCTATTTCGCGCGCCCCGATTCTATTATGGACGGCATTTCGGTTTACAAAGCACGCTTGCGTCAGGGTGAAAAGTTGGCAGAAAAAATTCTGCGCGAGCGCCCTGATCACGATATTGACGTTGTTATTCCAATTCCGGATACCAGCCGCGTGGCAGGCCAGGCGCTTGCGCAAAAGCTGGGCGTAAAATTCCGTGAAGGTTTGGTAAAAAATCGCTACATCGGGCGCACATTTATTATGCCGGGTCAGCAGCAACGCAAAAAATCTGTTCGCCAAAAATTGAATCCGATTGAGTTGGAGTTTAGAGATAAGGTGGTGCTACTGGTCGATGACTCCATCGTGCGCGGCACTACTTGCCAGCAAATTATTCAAATGGTGCGCGATGTTGGTGCCAAGAAAGTGTATTTCGCCTCAGCGGCGCCAGCGGTGAAATACCCCAATGTGTACGGTATCGATATGCCGACAACCGATGAATTAATTGCACATGGCCGCACCGACGATGAAGTGTGTAGTGATATAGGTGCTGATTGGCTGATCTATCAAGATCTGGAAGATTTAATTGCCGCCTCTGCAGAAGGAAATAGCAACGTAACAGAATTTGATTGCGCGGTATTTAACGGTGAATATTGTGCCGGTGATGTAACAGCAGAATATTTAGAAAAAGTCGCGGCAGCGCGTAATGACAGTGCAAAATCGGGTAAAAAATCGGTTAAACAAATGGAGTTGCCGATTGGTTTGCACAATGGAGCCGCGAACGTTTAACGCACAAGTTATTGAGTGAGTTTCTATGGATAATTACGACGATCATTTAGCTGAAGATCCACTGTTCGGCGCTGCTCTGGATACGCTGGCTATTCGCGCAGGGCAGTCGCGCTCCCATGAAGGTGAGCACAGTGAAGCGCTGTTTCTCACCTCAAGTTATGTATTTGCCAGCGCGCAAGAAGCGGCCGACCGGTTTGCGGGCAATCAACCCGGCAATGTTTACTCGCGTTATACCAATCCTACTGTGCGTATGTTTGAAGAGCGTATTGCGGCGCTCGAAGGTGCTGAATCGGCAGTAGGCACTTCATCCGGCATGGCGGCTATTTTGTCTACTTGTATTGCGTTATTGCAATCGGGTGATCACATCCTTTGTTCGCGCAGTGTATTTGGCACAACAACTGTGTTGTTCACTAAATATTTGCAAAAGTTTGGCGTGACAACCACATTTGTTAATCCGACAAATTACAGCGAGTGGGAAGCAGGTTTTACGGCTAATACCAAACTGGTTTTTGTTGAAACTCCATCGAATCCTTTATGCGATGTGATTGATATTCAGCGCCTTGCAGATTTAACCCATGCACGCGGTGCGTTACTGGCTGTCGATAATTGTTTCTGTACGCCTGCGCTGCAAAAACCACTGGAGCTGGGGGCAGATTTAATTATTCACTCGGCCACCAAATATATTGATGGCCAGGGCCGCTGCCTCGGTGGTGTGGTTGCCGGCGCAAAAAAATATGTCGATGAGGTGCTCGGTTTTATTCGCAGCGCTGGCCCAAGCCTTAGCCCTTTTAATGCGTGGATATTCTTAAAAGGTTTGGAGACTTTGCGTTTACGGATGGAGGCGCATTCGCGCAATGCATTGGAATTGGCGCAGTGGTTGAATGCTCACCCGAAAGTAGAAAAAGTATTTTATGCCGGTTTGCCGAACCATGTTGGCCATGAATTGGCTGCGAAACAGCAATCCGCTTTTGGTGGTGTTTTATCTTTCCGAGTAAAAGGCGGCAGAGATGAGGCGTGGAAAGTGATCGATGCAACCCGCATTATGTCGCTGACCGCTAATTTGGGTGATACCAAAACCACCATCGTGCATCCAGCAACCACAACCCATGGTCGTTTGTCGCCAGAACAAAAGGCGGATGCAGGCATTACCGAAAACCTGATTCGTGTTGCGGTTGGCTTGGAAGATATTGGCGATTTAAAAGCCGATCTTGCGCGCGGTTTAGGCATTTACTAAGAGTTTGCAAGGTTAGGGCGCAAAAAAGTGTTGTTGGGTCTTGTCCTTGCGAATTCACCTTGGTAAAGTGCGCGCCCAGTTAGCCAAAAGGCTTAACAATTTAGGACTATAGCTCAGTTGGTTAGAGCACCACCTTGACATGGTGGGGGTCAGCAGTTCGAGTCTGCTTAGTCCTACCAAAAATCTTTAAAAAAGCCGCTTTTTAGCGGCTTTTTTATTGTCTAGGATTTGCTGCGTATCGCTCTCCCCCTTGAATTTCAGTATGACTACCCCATCTTGTGTTCATGCTCGCCATCTCTGGCGGATGTTAATTATTCACACCTTCGTGCATGTACCCAGGAGTTAGAAAATGACCGTTGATGCCCGCAAAGAAACCCGTGGTTTCCAAACTGAAGCCAAACAATTGCTGCATTTGATGATTCACTCGCTGTATTCAAACAAGGAAATCTTCCTGCGTGAGTTGGTATCTAATGCGTCGGATGCCGCTGATAAATTGCGTTTTGAGGCTGTATCTAATGGCGACTTATATGAAGGCGATACCGAATTAAAGATTCGTATCGATTTCGATAAAGAAGCAAAAACTCTCACGATTAGTGACAACGGTATCGGCATGTCGCGCGATGAGGTGATTGAAAACCTCGGTACTATCGCCAAATCCGGCACCGCACAATTTATGCAAAAACTGTCTGGCGATCAGAAGAAAGATGCGCAATTGATTGGTCAGTTTGGTGTTGGTTTTTATTCAGCTTTTATCGTTGCTGATAAGGTTGTGGTCACTACTCGTCGTGCGGGGGCACCAGCAAATGAAGCGGTGCGCTGGGAGTGTACGGGGGACGCAGAATTTACTGTGGAATCGATCGAAAAAGCTGATCGCGGTATGACCATTGAATTGCATTTGAAAGATGATGCATTGGAGTTTGCTGATCACTGGCGCTTGCGTTCAATCATCAAAAAGTATTCCGATCACATCGCAATTCCTGTTGTGATGAAAAAGCAAAAGCCCGCTGGTGATGATGCGGTGAGCGAAGAGCCGGAAGACGAAGTTATCAACACTGCGACTGCACTTTGGACTCGTTCGCGCTCTGATGTAACTGACGAAGAATACAAAGAGTTTTACAAGCATGTAAGTCACGATTTTACTGATCCACTTAGCTGGAGCCACAATCGTGTGGAAGGTAATTTGGATTACACCAGCATGTTGTTTATTCCAGCACGTGCGCCCTATGATTTGTACAACCGCGACGCATCGCGCGGCTTAAAGTTGTATGTACAACGTACGTTTATTATGGATGATGCCGAGCAATTCCTGCCGTTGTATTTGCGTTTTATAAAAGGTGTAGTGGATTCAAACGATTTGAGTTTGAACGTCTCGCGTGAAATCCTGCAAAAAGATCCCAACATTGACGCTATGCGTTCCGCACTGACCAAGCGTGTATTGGATATGCTGGCAAAACTCGCGAAAAGCGAGCCGGAAAAATACGCCACCTTCTGGAAAGAATTTGGCCAAGTAATGAAAGAGGGTCCTGCGGAAGATTTTGCCAACCGTGAAAAGATTGCCAAGTTGTTACGCTTTGCTTCCACCCATACCGATACCGCCGAGCAAAATCATTCGCTCGAAGACTACGTGGCGCGGATGAAAGAGGGTCAGGAGAAGATTTACTACATCGCCGCTGAAAATTTCAATACCGCAAAAAGCAGCCCGCACCTTGAAGTGTTCCGCAAAAAAGGTATCGAAGTATTGTTGTTGAGCGACCGTGTTGATGAGTGGCTCATGAGCCACTTGGCTGAGTTTGATGGCAAATCTTTGCAAGATGTAGGCAAGGGTGAGCTGGATTTAGGTAAGCTCGACAGCGAAGAAGAAAAACAAGCACAAGAAAAAGTCGCTGAAGCACTGAAACCATTACTGGATCGCGCAAAAGCTGCATTGGAAAATCAAGTGTCCGAAGTGCGCATTACCCATCGCCTAACGGATTCTCCTGCGTGTGTAGTGGTGGGTGATCACGATATGGGTGCACAAATGCGCCGCATTCTGGAAGCGGCAGGGCAGAAAGTACCTGACTCAAAACCGATTTTTGAATTGAACCCAGAGCACCCGCTGGTGAAAAAGTTGGAACAGGAAAGTAACGAAGAGCGCTTTGGTGATTTGGCGCATATTCTGTTCGACCAAGCGAATCTTGCTGAGGGTGCCCAATTACAAGACCCTGCGTCTTACGTGCAACGCTTGAATAAATTATTGCTGGAACTCAGCAATTAATTAGCCGCTGATTTTTACGGCTGCTATTAAAGATGACCTTGTCTGGGCGACCCCGTCTAGGCGACCCCGTCTAGGCGACCCCGTCTAGGCGACCCCGTCTATAATCAGGCAAGGTCATTTTTTATTTATTATTTGGGGTGAGCTCCATGGAATATAAAGAAATTAGTTTGCCTGCTGCAAAATCGATTGCACTTGTTGCGCACGATAACAGGAAAAAAGATTTGCTTGCCTGGTGTAAAAAACACAGCGCCGATTTGAGCCGCCATACATTATTTGCGACGGGCACGACCGGTACCTTAATAGAAAAAGAAACGGCCTTGCCGATTAACAAACTTATCTCCGGACCTTTGGGTGGTGACCAGCAAGTAGGCGCGCTCATTACCGAGGGCAAGGTCGATATGTTGATCTTTTTTTGGGATCCATTTGAGCCAATGCCACATGATCCCGATGTAAAAGCACTGTTGCGTATTGCGGCTGTGTGGAATATTCCTATCGCGTGTAACCAAAGCTCTGCCGATTTTATGGTGTCTTCGCCGCTCTTTAATGGTGAGTCACAACATTGGGTTCCAGATTATGCAGCCTATATGGCCAGCCGCGCGCAAACGAGTGTTTAGCGATGTTGGCAATTATCGGTGGCTCCGGGTTAAATCAATTTCCTGAATTGGAAATTATTGCTGAACAGAAAGTCATTACACCCTATGGTGATTGCTCTGCGCCATTGATTATCGCGAAAATAAGTAGTCGTCAGATGGTGTTTCTGCCTCGTCATGGGCAGGGACACAAACTGCCGCCGCATCAAATTAATTACCGTGCAAATCTGTGGGCACTAAAAGAGGCGGGCGTCACGCAAGTGCTAGCTGTAAATGCGGTTGGCGGTATTCATCCAACAATGGAGCCGGGCACCTTTGTCGTGCCGCATCAAATTATCGATTACACCTATGGTCGCGAGCAGAGTTATAACTTCTTGCTTGATGGTTACATCAATCATATCGATTTCACCCACCCTTATTGCGAGAAGATGCGTCAACAATTGATCGCCAGTTTATTGTCGGCGAATCTTCCGTTTCAGCAGCAGGGTGTATATGCCTGTACACAAGGACCGCGTTTAGAGACAACAGCAGAAGTTTTGCGCTTACAGCGTGATGGCTGCGATTTGGTGGGGATGACCGCAATGCCTGAGGCGGCATTGGCGCGCGAACTGGGATTGAAATACGCGGCGCTATGCTTGGTGGTTAATTGGGCGGCTGGGCTGGCGAGCGAAGAGTTGAGTATTGACGACATAATGAAAACTCTTGTTGCCGGCATGGACGATGTTAAAAAGGCTATTTTTCTATTCACAAAGCAATAGCTTTGCGCAAATAAGCAGCAAAAAATCCCCCTCTTATTTCTAACTTTTGTTAATATCCGTAAACGCGGGGTTTTTAGTTCTATGAACCCGGTTGTGGATAGCTGCTAGCCTGCTGTGCTGGCGATCAACGGATGAAGCAAACCGAGCAATAACAATAAGCTACCAATGCTGTTAGAGGTGTTTCATATGGCAGATCGTGAGATGGGCACTGTTAAATGGTTTAACAACGTGCGTGGATACGGTTTTATAACCAGAGGAGAAGGAGGCGAGGATATTTTTGTACACTACAGAAATATCCGTGCGGAAGGTTACCGCTCATTAGCTGAAGGTCAAAGTGTTGAGTTTCAGTTGCAACAAGGTGATAAGGGCTTGCAGGCAGAAGATGTTATTTTGCTGAGCTGATGTAAACTTCACTCAAGATTTACCAACTCTCAAAATAAAAACACCGGCAATGGCCGGTGTTTTTATTTGTGAAAAAAGAAAACAATTATTGTGTTGCTGGCACTGAGTAGGGCGTGATTTGAATGATGACATTCAACATCGGATGATCTATGTAGTGTACTTCGCTGCTGCGCATATCGCGTTCTTCTTGCAGTAAAATAATTTGCCGCGTCACAAAGTTATCCACTTCGGGCAGCGTCGCATTGCCTTCTATATTTCCGCTCGACCATTGGTTGTTTTCATTTGCCAGCGCTTGTTCCAATTCCGCTTCTATATCGGAATCCAATGAAAAACTATGGGTCGCTGTTGCTGCATAGTTCGGGCGCAATGGGATTTCTGGCCAGGTTTGGGTAATTTCTTGACCGACATTGAGATCAAATTGCGCTAGCCATAAATTAGTCTGCAGCTTCAGATAAGTGGCTACACTT
>CAXAVL010000103.1:0-14345 GCA_963971905.1 uncultured Cellvibrio sp. | reverse complement strand
ATGTTGCTCGGATTATTGCTAGCCACGCACATCAGCCACTTTGGTTCGGATTCGTTGATGGGCGCCAGCCTGTTGGTAAATGGCTTAATCTTCTTTGCCCTATTGGCATTGGTGATCGGCCTCAATACCACGCGATCGCGCTAGACATCAAAACGCTCTTTGATCGAATCAGGATTCTGTCGGCAATCCAACACAGCAACCACATACGCTATACGTTCTTGTAATTCATCCATAAATTAAGAACCATTCCGTAAGCCTGCTTTAACTTCTTGCCATGACTTATGCTCGCCGCGCTGCAACTCTGCGCGACGCTCCGTTAGCACGTCTTCATGCCATGCAGGGCTTGGGTTGTAGTTTGGCTCGCGACAAAGTGAGTCCCATAGCTGTTCCATAGCCTGAATGCGCTCTGCCAAAGGGCGATCTGCAAGTTCGGTAACCAGTGACATAAAAATCTCCGCGATTGCACCTGACGAATAGTGCTCAAAGCTTAGCACTAGCCACCCTGTTCCGTCCCCAAAAACACTAGGCTGACTCGCCCTGCTTAGGATTCGCTTTATTAAAGGTTGCCCAGTTAAATTGTTATAGTATAACATCACCAACAATTTCAAACGCCGTCTACCGTTTTTACCATCAGTGGGCAGGCAATCCTTTTTGCGCGTAGCTGTGGAGATACACATGTTCAGTATGAAAAAGACCCTTTTATGTTTGGCGATTACCGCTGTCAGTCACTCGGCATTTGCCCAGCTTCAAGGCGTGGTGCGCGATGAGCAAGGCCAGCCAATTAGTAACGCCAAGCTCGATGTAGTGGGTTCCAACCTGCAGATTCGCACCAATGCCCAAGGCGAATTCAGCCTGCCGCCGCAGATCAATGGCGAAGTGGAGTTGCATGTAAAAGCACCCATGTTTATGCACAAAACCTTTCATCTGAAACAGGGCGATCAAGCCGTCGATTTGGTACTGCGCAGCACCGCTATAGAAGTGGTGAATGTGGTCGGCCTGCCCTGGCATGCATCCAATATGGAATCGGCGCAACCGGTGACGGTGTTGGGCGGCGATACCCTGCGCGAGCGTCAGGCATCTACCTTGGGTGAAACCCTCAAAAATGAAGTGGGTGTGCACTCCAACTATTACGGCCCGGTATCCAGCAGCCCGATTATTCGCGGCCTTGAAGGCCCGCGTGTGCTCATCACCCAAAATGGTTTGGATGCGGGTGATGCCTCCCGTGTTGGCGCTGACCATGCGGTCGCAACCGAAGCCTCAACCGCGCGCCAAATCGAAATTCTGCGTGGCCCTGCCACCTTGTTTTACGGCAGCGGTGCAATTGGCGGTGTGGTGAATATTGTTGATGACCGAGTACCCCAAGGGCTGGATACCTATGGCGAGTGGCGGCTTGAGCGACTCGGTCGCCAACGACAAACTCGTCTCCGCCAGCGGCAATACCGGTGTGGGCAATGTCGGTTTGCACTTGGATGGTTTCTGGCGCGATGCCGAAGATTACAAAATCCCCGGTGTCGCCGAAGTAGAAACTCACGAAGAACACGAAGAAGAAGGCCATGAGGATCACGCTGATGATCGCTTGGCCAACTCGGCAACAGAAGCCAAAGGTTTTAACCTGGGCACGAGTTACATAGTGGATGAAGGTTTTGTCGGTGTTTCCTACGGCCACCTTGAGCGTCAATACGGCATTCCCGGCCACGGCCACGAAGGTGAAGAAGTGGATGTTTACGCGGATTTAAAACAAGACCGCGTGCAATTTCTAAGTGAACTGTCACTGGATCACGATATTTTCAGCGCACTCAATACTCGTTTTGGTTTTACCGATTATCAGCACAGTGAAATCGAAAACGGTGAAATCGGTACCACGTTTAATAACGAAAGTCAGGAAGCGCGCATCGATCTATTTCACCACCCCATCGCCGATTGGCGCGGGGCAGTAAGCCTGCATTTTAAACACTCGGATTTTTCAGCCGTCGGTGAAGAAGCCTTTACCCCGCCCAGTGAAACCAACACCCTTGCCATCGCCCTGATGGAAGAGCGTCACTTTGGCGATGTGTTAGTGCAATTAGGTGCACGCATCGAACAAGTGAAAATTTCTGCCGATAATTTTCAAGTCGATTTGAATGACCATGACCACGACGAAGGCGAGCATGAAGATGAATACCTAAGCGTATTCTCCATCGACCAAAAATCTACCCCGTTTAGCGCCTCCGCCGGATTGGTGTGGGATTTCACTCCAGGCTACAACATCGCACTCTCTTACACCCATGCCGAACGCTCGCCGTCTGCCGTCGAATTATTATCCTTCGGCCCACATATAGGCTCAGGTTTATATGAAGTAGGTGCGCTGCTGCAACTAGTGGAAGATGAACCGGGTGAATTTCATTTTGATTTAGCGCGCGCCGATGTCGAGCTGGAAACATCTAACAACATCGATCTTTCGCTGCGTAAATTTGAAGGCGATTTCGGTTTTATTTTCAATGCGTTTTACAACCGCATCGACAATTATTACTACCTCGCCGAAACCGGCATGACCTACGAAAGTGAACATGATCACGGCGACGAAAATGAAGCCGATGAACATGATCACGGCAGCGAGTTACCGGTATTTATTTATCAAGCGCGCGACGCCGACTTGTACGGATTTGAAGGTGAAATTATTTGGCAATTAAATGCACCATTTAAACTCAGTCTCACCAGCGATTACATCCGCGCGCAATTAGATGAAGGTGGCGATTTGCCGCGCATTCCGCCCTTGCGTGTCGGCGCGCGCGCTGAATATGCGCTTGGCAACTGGCGCGCAGAACTCAGCGGCCAACATTATTTTGAACAAGACCAAACCGCCGCCTTCGAAACCAGTACACCCGGTTACACACTAATGGATGCACAACTGAGCTATCAAATGCGCAGCGACCTGAAAATTTTCCTCAAAGGCCATAACCTCACCAACGAATATGCGCGTGTACATGCCTCATTCCTGAAAGACAAAGCGCCGCTGCCCGCTCGCTCATTTGCCTTGGGTATTAGCGGCAACTTTTAAACGCCAGCTGTCCTAACGCTCACCAACTGTCATACCCGCGAACGCGGGTATCCATAACTATTATTTAAAATTAGTCAAAAGGTAATCAAGAAAATGAAAAACAATTCATTAGCCAGCCTGACATTGCTGCTTATTGCCGCACTTCTCAGCGGTTGCGGCGGCAGCGATACCAACATCGTTGAGCGAGATCCCATTCCTATAGAAAAAGATCATGACCACAACATTGAAAACCCACCAAAAGGTCGCTTATTAATTTCCACCAAAGATCAGGCCAAAGTGAGCGTGATCGACATTAAAGAAAAGAAACTAGTACACGAAGTTACGCTAAGTGAAACACCCAGTGCACTTTATGCAAGCCCAAATAATCGCTACGGTTTTGTATTGCAACGCACCGCTGATCGCGTTGATGTGGTTGATGGCGGCTTGTGGCAAGAAAATCACGGCGATCATCTGCATGACTACCAACAAGCGCCCAGGCAAATGCTGTTCAGCACCAATAAAGCGCGCCCAACCCATTTCACCGGCACAGATAAACAATCGGTGATTTTTTATGACGGCAATAGCGCAACAGCTACTCCTGCGAGCGTGGGTGTATTTACGGAAGCCGATATAGCCAACAACACTGCGGGAACTCTACTCGAATACACCACCCATATGCACGGTGCCGCACAGGGGCGCGGTGAATATTTAATTTCCACGGTGCGCGACCCGGCAACCACCAGCACTCTGCCCGACCGCGTTGCAGTGTATCGTGCACACAATGGTTATTTTGCGGATGAAACCATCTTCAGCGAAACCTGCCCCGGTCTGCACGGCAGCGCGCAAAATGAAAACCAAATCAGTTTTGGTTGCACCGATGGTGTATTAGTCATCACCCAAGCAGGTGACACTTTTACCGCGCGGAAAGTTGCCAACCCCACTAACTTCACTGGCACAACCCGAATAGGCACACTGGTTGGAGATCATACTGTTAAAGAGTTTATCGGCATTGCCGCGGGACAGTTTTTTGCGATCAATAGCAGCACAAACAGCATCGCCGCAATTAACTGGATTGACACCAGTGTTACAACCACCGCTAGCGCGATCGCTTATGATTTTGCCGAGGAAGGCAAATTGTTCGTGATTCTAGACAACCAAGGCAAGCTAACAACGTTGAACACCGCTGATTGGAGCGTAAAAAAACGTGTTCAGGCCATTAGCAGCAACCTCGCCGCCTTACCGGTGGGCAGTAAGTTTGAACTGGCACTAACACCTGGGCATATCGCGTATGTGAGTGACCCTATCGCCAATCAAATTAAACAAATTGATCTGGAAAAAGCGGAGGGGACCGATACTATTCAATTGGATTTTGTGCCGAATAAAATCACTTGGCTGGGTATTGCAGAACCGGCAACGGATAAACACAATCACTAATGAATCAGAGGGGCGCACGTCGCGCCTCTCAGGATGAAAACGACGTAACACGCTATTCTGAATATACCAAGCTGGGCATAGATTGATTTAATTAGCTGTTCACGTGACAAGGAGAGCTACAATCATTAGTGAGACGATTTAACAGGGAGATAAGGACACCATGAAATCGATCCATCACGCAAGCATTGAAAACATTAACCAACCCGCCCCAAAACAAAATACTGCGGCATTGGCAAGCGATGAAGCGGAAAACATCGCGCAGCATTTTTCCCACTATTTAAAACCACAAATTGCCAAATCTGACCCGTTAAAACAAGAAGTGTACAAACTTCGCTATCAAGTTTATTGCGAGGAATTACATTTTGAGGAAACCAATGCAAAACATATCGAACAAGACGAGTTTGATAGCCGCTCAATTCACTGTTTTATTCGCCACATCAATTCAAATGCACTCGCCGGGACACTGCGGGTAATTGCCACCCGCAATGCCGATGAGCTTTTACCTATGGAAAAGTTTTGCCCGCAGGCCATTACCGATGAAAATTTGCACCCCCGAAATTTTCCCGCGCACCAGATATGTGAAGTCTCGCGTCTGGCAGTGCCGCTCACGTTTAGAAAACGGCAGGTAGATCAATTCAGCGGCGGCGCCATAGGGGCAATTAATGAACAAATGTTTTCCACACAAGAGCTGCGCTTTTTTCCTTACATTGCCGTCAGCTTGTATTTATCCGCAATTGCCCTGTGCCACAAAAGCAGAATTCGCCATGTGTTTGTAATGATGGAACCCAGGCTAGCACGCAGCTTGAATTTTGTTGGCATTCACTTCACCCAAATTGGCGCACCGGTGGAATACCACGGCAAACGCGCCGCGTATTATGTGGATATCCGCCAACTGCGCAAAAAAATGAGCATTGGCTATCGCAAACTATTGGCGATGATAGAGAAGGAATTATTTAGTTAAATTCTGCAAAATCACCCGCGGCTCAGCAACAGGCACCAATTTTCCATCGCGCAATTGAATTGCTTGCGATGCGCCCATGCTGGGCCAGATTTTTAATTCATGGCCTTTTTTCCGCAGTGCCTGTTGGATTTCAACCGGCATGGCCGATTCTACAAATAATAGATTCGGATTCCACTGCTGATGAATACGCGCTTGCGCCATCGCCTTTTCTACCGGCATAGAATCGTTCAGCGCATACAACAAGGTTTGTACTACTTGCGAAATAATCGTCGGGCCACCTGCTGCGCCAAGTGTCATTACCGGTTCGCCATTTTTAAACACCAGCGTAGGGCTCATACTGGACAGTGGCCGTTTGCGCGCCGCAATCGCATTTGCATCTGAGCCCACCAAGCCAAACGCATTGGCAGCGCCGACTTGCGCAGAAAAATCATCCATTTGATTGTTCAACACCACACCGGTGCCGGGTATAACTACTTTACTGCCAAAACTGGTATTGACCGTGGATGTAATCGCCACCCAATTGCCGTCAAGATCTGCAGCGGCAATATGGGTAGTGTGTTTCTGCATCAAATGCTGAATATCCACATCTGGATTGCCTGCGGTGATATCCGCTGTGGTTTTTTCCAAACTGATTTTTTGTGCTATAGCTTTTGCATAGCGTTTATCCGCGATACTCAACGGCACCTTGGTAAAATCACTATCACCCAACCAGTAAGCGCGATCGGCAAAAGCAAACTTCATCGCCTCGGCCATTAAATGGTAGCGCTCCGCTGGGGCTAATTTATTTAAATCAAATTGCTCAAGAATATTTAAAATTTGCGCAACATGCACACCGCCGGAACTCGGCGGCGGAAAACCATAGAGTGTATAACCGGCAAATTCCGACACAATCGGCTTACGCATTTTGATCTGATAATTAGCAAAGTCTTTACTGGTGATCATGCCGCCATTAGCGGCCATCCACCGCCCGGTTTTTTTCGCAAAATCACCGCTGTAAAAATAACTAGAACCCTGTTTGGCAATGGAGCGATAAGTTGCCGCCAAATCTTTTTGTTGCAGCAGTGAAAAGGCGGATAGCGGTTTATTATTTTTATCCAGATAAATTACTGCGCTCGCTGGAAATTTCGCCAAATTATCCGCCGTTGCTGTTATGCGCTCTGCCAGTGCAGGTGAAATTGGAAAGCCTTTTTCGGCCAAATCTGCCGCCGGTAAAATCACCTCGCGAAATGTTAATTTTCCGCCCAGTTTTTGCAATTTATCAAACGCCGCAACTGAACCTGGAATGCCTGCCGCCAACGCGCCAGTGCGGCTCAATTCCGGATTGGCTTTACCATCCACCACAAACATATCGCGTGTTGCCGCCGCCGGCGCCATCTCGCGACCATCAATCGCAAATATTCGGCCATCGGCCATGCGCACTAAAATAAAACAACCACCGCCAATGCCGGAATTGTGTCCATCGACCACACCGAGCGTAAACGCAGCGGCAATCGCTGCATCAATCGCATTACCGCCCCGCGCGATGGTGTCTATAGCGATTTGTGTGGCATAAGGATTGACCGTAGCAACCGCCGCCCGCTCATCGGCACTGACTTGTGCATATTGACTGGGTTGGCTATCAGCCAACACTGGCAGGATTGAAAAAAACGCGCAGACGCCAAGCAATAGGACAACTAACTTTTTCATAACAACAACCAAATTTATGTGAAGTAAAGTGGAGTTTATTACCTGTGAGAGGATTCGGCTACCGTTAAGAATCCCGTCATGGAAATGACTAGCCACATTGGTCTACACTGCAAAAATAATTTATTGCTGTATTCCACCCACCATTGCAAGAATCTTCTAACTATTATTAACTCACCAATCACTAGCAACTCACCAACAATTTTTCACTTACTGGCAGGAGTTTACTTATGCGACTAATAACAAGGGCGTTATTGCTGAGCGGTAGTGTATTAGCGGCTAACAGCATACTGACACTACCGAGTGTTGCCGCCGAAGGCATGTGGACTATGGATAATTTGCCCCATACAACACTGGAAAAAACCTACGGTTTTAAACCTACAGCCACATGGCTGCATAAATCCATGCGCAGTGCAGTGCGGCTGGCCGGTGGTTGCTCTGGCTCATTTGTCTCGGCGCAGGGTTTGGTGCTGACCAATCATCACTGCGTGATTGGCTGCATAGAGGATTTATCCAGCGAGAAACAAGACCTGATCAATAAAGGTTTTCTCGCAAAATCCTTGAGTGAAGAAAAGCAGTGCCCCGGCATGGAAGTGAATCGTTTGGAGAAAACCGAAGATGTGACTGCGCGCATGCAAAAAGCGCTCGCAGGTTTGTCGGGCAAAGCATTTAGCGAAGCAAAAAAAGCCGAGCAGTCACTCATTGAAAAAGCCTGCGTCGGAGATGCTGGCGATGAGCGCCGCTGCGATATTGTCGAGCTCTATGGCGGCGGTGAATATCATGTATATCAATATGCCCGCTATCAGGATGTGCGTCTGGTTTTTTCACCGGAATACGCATCTGGATTTTTTGGCGGTGACCCCGACAATTTTAATTTTCCCCGCTACAACCTCGATATGAGTTTATTGCGTGTTTATGATCGCGCGGGCAAGCCACTCGTCAATGCGGATTGGTTTCCTATCAATCCCAAGGGCGCAAAAGAAGGCGAGCTGGTGATGACACTCGGCCACCCAGGCTCCACCCAGCGCCAGTTGACCATGGCGGAATTGGAAACACAGCGCGATCTGGTATTACCCTTTCGGTTGATGCTCGCCTCTGAATATCGCGGCCTGCTGTTGCAATATTCAACCCAGAGCGAAGAAAAAGCGCGCATTGCACAAACGGAATTAACCATGGTGGAAAATGGAATTAAAGCGCGTACCGGAATGTTTCAAGCACTTCTATCGCCGAGCGTGATGCAAAAAAAACGCGAGCAAGAAAATACCTTTCGCGCCTGGGTCAGTAGCGATGCTACACGCACGCAAACCTATGGCGACCCTTGGCAAACCTTAAGCGATACACAAACCGATTGGCGCAATCTCTATGTCGATTACGTCATGGTGGAAATTGGCTTCGGCGCCATGTCCCAGCACATAACCTGGGCGCGCACACTGGTGCGCGGTACGGCAGAAAAAGCCAAACCCGACAACGCGCGCTTGCGTGAATTTTCTGATGCCAGTTTACCGGCAGTACAAGCCGGTCTGTTTGCCGAGGTCCCACTCTATTCGGATTTTGAGCGCACCAAGCTCGCTTGGTCGCTGAGCAAGTTGCGTGAAAAGCTCGGCGTTGATAATCCGGTGGTGAAAAGTATTTTGGGCAAACAATCACCAGAAGCCTTGGCCAATGAAATTGTCACTCACAGCAAGTTAGGCGATGTAGCAGTGCGCAAACAATTATGGGAAGGTGGCGTCGATGCGATAAAAAATAGCGATGATCCAGCGATTAAACTCGCCTATTTAATTGATGAGCAGGCGCGAAAATTCCGCACGGATTACGATCAAAATATCGAGCCAGTACAAAAAGCGGCGGCCAATCAATTAGCCAAAGCGCGTTTTGCCTTTCAGGGCACGCGGGTTTATCCCGATGCGACTTTTTCACTACGTTTATCCCACGGGGTAATTCGCGGCTGGGAAGAAAAAGGCAAAACAATTGCGCCCTTTACCAACATCGGCGGGCTGTTTGATCGCGCCACGGATTTTGATCCCTTTAAACTGGCGGATAGCTGGATTGCAGCGCAGAAAAAATTGGATAAAAAAACACGCTTTAATCAGGTGTCCACCAACGACATAGTCGGCGGCAATTCAGGCAGTCCGTTAATTAATGCGAAGGGGGAATTAGTCGGTTTGATTTTTGATGGCAACATCAATTCACTGGGTGGCTCGTACTTTTTTGATGAGTCAGTGAATCGGGCCGTATCGGTTCACCCCGCCGCAATGACGGAAGCCTTAAAACAGGTTTATAAGGCCAAGCACTTGGTTAAAGAACTTAAGCTGGACTAACGCAACTCCCGCCCCAAAAAAAAACCTCGCTGAAATTATTTCAGCGAGGTTTTTTTATAGCCGGAAGTAACTGAATTCTATTATTCTTCAGCGATACAGTAGGCGAGCACTTTATCGATACGGCGACCATCCATATCGACAATTTCCAGCTGCCAGTTTTGTATTACCACTTTATCGCCAGTAGCGGGCATACGCCCCATCAGCAACATAATCAAACCGTTGAGCGTTTGGTAATTGCCCTCTTCCGGCAAATCATCAATCGCCAGACAATCTTTTAAATCCATAATCGGCAACATGCCATCCAATAACAAGGAGCCATCATCACGATGAATCACATAGGCGTCTTCACCCTCACCCAAAATAAATTCGCCGGTGAGCGCTTCCAATAAATCTTGCAGGGTGACTATGCCTTTTAGATCGCCATACTCATCCACTACAAACACCATTTGACTGTGCGACGAACGGAAGAATTCCAACAATTCCATTCCAGTCAATGATTCAGGCACTACGTGACACGGCTGCGCCATGGATTCGAGATCAACGGTGCTGCCACGTATCGCTTCAGCTAATAATTCTTTGGCATTGATAACACCAATTAAATTGTCATTCTGTTTGGTGCATACGGGAAAGCGCGAGTGCGGGGATTTCATTACTCGCTGATAATTTTCTTCCAGTGGCAAAGCGGTATCCAAATACACAATATCTGAACGCGGCACCATTAATGACACTATGCTGCGCGTTTCCAAACGCAATACATTTTTTACCATCGCATGTTCTTGTTGCTCCAACACCCCGGAGCTCGAACCTTCATCCAAAATTGCGTGAATATCCTCTTCGGTGACCTGCTGGCTTTGGGTGTGATGAAAACCCATCATGCGCATCAAGGCGCGGGTAGAGCCCGATAAAAAATACACAAACGGCTTGGCAATGATCGCCAGTATTTGCATTGGTTTCGCAACTACACAAGCGATGCGCTCGGCATTAAGTTGGGCAATACGTTTAGGGACTAACTCACCCATCACAATAGAAAAATAAGTGACTACCATCACCACCAAAGCAGTCGCAAAATTATCGCTGAAATTAACTGGCATACCGAAGCCTTGCAACCTCAACGCAAAGGGTTCCGTGGATAAAAACTGGGTGGGCTCTTCCGCCAAGCGCAACGCGACCTGCGCCGAGCTATTGCCCTTGGCCGCAAGCGCCATCAAACGGGATTTTTTTGCAGTGACAATGGCGATTTCAGACATCGCAAAAAGACCGTTCAAAACGATCAAGCCGAGCAATACAAAGATTTCCATGGAACCCTACTGGAAGAGCGCAAACACGCGGGAGAGCGAGTATAACACCAGCACCCACGCACTACGCCAGCCCAGCCTCCGATGGCTATCACCATTGCGCGATTCTGTTTTACTCATCCGATTGCCTTTATTGATGATAAGAATTATCATTAGCGCCATATTATCATTACCATTATTAATGCCATCCACAGCAGTTACCGATGCACTCAAAACACGCTTCTCTTATCTCTTTGCTGCTCGTTATCGGTGCTCATGCCGGGGTATTTGCAGCAGTGATGCTATCCAAGTCTGAGCCCAAGCCCGTTGAAATCGTGATCCCCACCATTCAAGGCATGTTGGTAATGGCTGAACCGGAACAAGCACCCCCACCTCCGCCAGAACCCCTGCCACCACCGGAAAAAATGCCTGAATCTAAGCCAACACCAAAACCGCCACCCAAGGCGCCACCTTCGGAACGCGCGGTCAAAACACCAGAACCTGAGCCACCACCACCGGTAGAACAGCCAGCGGAACCAAAACCGGCAGAGCCTGCCCCCCCGGCACCTATAGTTCCACCCCGTGCAGAAGCCGGGCAGCTGAGTAATCCGGCACCGGTTTACCCGAGTTTATCGCGCCGGTTGCGCGAGCAAGGTACGGTGATATTAGAAATATTAATTAAAGCCAATGGCACTGTAGGCGAGATCAAAATCAAACAATCCAGCGGTTTTAAACGCTTGGATGAGACCGCCGTAAAAGCTGTGAGCCGCTGGCGTTACCTACCGGCGACGCAAGGTGGTCAAAAAATCGATTTTTGGTACGAACAGCCGGTTGAATTTAATTTGCGCTAATTCTTTCGCTTTTTAACTTTTTATTTTTCTATCTTTATTTTTCTATCTTTTATTTTCTATTGCTTGTAGTCAGAGGTTTTTATGGATTCACCTTATGGTATTGCCTCCATTTGGCAGCAGGGCGATCTGCTGATCAAAGGCGTTGCGATTATGTTGTTAATTATGTCCATCGCCAGTTGGTGGGTCATTGTTGTGCGCGCTTGGGGCTTATGGCGTTTACGTCGCCCTGCGCAGGGCTTAAATGATTTTTGGCACGCACAAAGTTTTGCCGAAGGTTTGCGCACGCTCGGTGAAGATCGCGCGACGCCCTTCCGTCATTTGGCAGAGGAAGGTCAAGCGGCACTTGATCATCACAGCAATCACAAAACCGATTTACACGGCCACTTACCACTCGCCGAATGGCTGACCGCTTGTTTACGCGGCTCGATTGACGAAAGTGCCGAGCGCCTACAGCGCGGGCTGGCGATTCTTGCCTCAGTTGGCTCTACCGCGCCGTTTGTGGGTTTGTTTGGCACTGTATGGGGGATTTATCACGCACTGGTTGGGATCGGCGTCTCCGGCCAAGCGAGTATCGATAAGGTTGCCGGGCCAGTGGGCGAAGCGCTGATCATGACGGCGTTTGGTTTGGCGGTCGCTATTCCTGCGGTACTGGGTTACAACGCCCTCACCCGCGCCAACAAAGGTGTGCTCAATAAACTCAACCGTTTTGCACATCAACTGCACGCTTACTTTATTACCGGCAGCCCTATGCAAAATAAAGGCGCGATCACCAAACTCACTCCACGTAAAGAGGGTTAAGCCATGGCCTTCGGCGGTGGACTCGACGACGATACAGAGGTAATGAACGAAATCAACATGACGCCCTTAGTGGATGTGATGTTGGTATTGTTGATTATTTTTATCATCACAGTGCCAGTGTTAACGCACTCGGTAAAAGTAGATTTACCCAGAGCGGATAACACCCCCAATGAATTAAAACCGGAAACGGTAAACCTCTCAGTGAATGCTGAAGGGCAAATTTATTGGAATGAAAATCAGATAAATATGGAAGAACTGGAAGTGCGCCTGCTAACTGCAGCAGCGCAACAACCGCAGCCCGAAGTGCATATTCGCGGCGACAAAGCAGTCGCCTATGAACATGTGATCAAGACCATGGCGGCGGTACAGCGATCAGGCATTTTAAAATTAGGATTTATCACCGAGCCCGGCAATTAGCCGGGTTTGTTGTTAATGGGCATTGTTATTGGGAATTGTTACTGGGTAATGGATTTGGGCTGAGGCTCCAACCGCCAGGGTTTGCCATCGCAAATCGCGTAACTTGAACACCCAGGCTGACAGCCGCGACAAGGTAAGCGCGCTGGGGTGGTGTTATCTGCTGCAGTAATAGGCTTTTGTGACATAGAATCTCCGCAATAAACTCACTGTATTGATGTGACCTTTGCTTTATACGTAAAGGGCGAGCATTTAGGTGAGTGCAGCGCACCGATTGAGACAACACTATGCAGCAAGCATCCCCCGCCGAGATCCACCAGAGCACCAGCCACCGCAATATCATTCGCTTAGCGATTCCCATTATTCTGGCTAATGCCGCCGTTCCTTTGTTGGGTTTGGTGGATACTGCCGTGATTGGCCATAACGGCACCAGTGCAGATTTGGGTGCGATTGCGTTTGGCTCATTGATATTTTCATTTGTGTATTGGGGCTTTGGTTTTCTGCGCATGGGCACCAGCGGTTTTACCGCACAAGCTGCCGGCGCAGGCGATCACAATGAAGTGCGCGCTGCCTGTTTGCGCGCGTTATTGCTCGGCACAGCCATTGGCCTGAGTTTGATCATCGCCCAATACCCGCTAAAGCATTTTTCCCTCTGGTTACTGGATGGCAGCAAGGCTGTCGAACAGGGTGCGGCAGAGTATTGGCAAATCCGCATTTGGGGCGCACCCGCTACACTCGGCACCTATGCGATTGTGGGCACGCTGATCGGTTTGGGGCAGACGCGAAAGCTGCTCTGGTTACAACTTTTACTCAATGGCCTGAACCTATTACTTGATGTTATTTTTGTAGCAGGTTTTGATTGGGGTGTGCGCGGCATTGCGCTGGGGACGTTAATTGCTGAATGGATCAGTTTTGTTGTCGGCGCCATTATTTTGTTTAACCTTCTGCGACCTGAGCATCGCGCACCCTTTGCGATCTGGCCCGCTATTTTTCAACGCACCGCCATTGTCCGCACCCTGAAAACCAACAGCGATATTATGTGGCGCACCCTATTTATGCTCGCGGGGTTTGGGTGGTTCGCCAATCAAGGCGCACAATTTGGCGACACAACCCTTGCCGCCAATCATATACTGCTGCAATTTATTTCATTCTCGGCGTTTTTTCTGGATGGTTTTGCCTTTGCGTTGGAATCGCTGATTGGCAAAACCATGGGCGCCAAAAATCGTAAATTATTTGATCGCGCGATTATCGCCTCAACACAAATTGCAGCGTTTAGCGCCTTGGGTTTAATGTTGATAGTGGGCTTAGGCGGAAGCCAGTTCATCCATTGGCTAACACCAATAGCAACAATACAAAATGCGGCGCAGAATTATTTGCCCTACGCCGCAATTTACATTCTGGTTTCATTTGCCGCGTTTCAATTAGATGGCATTTTTATCGGCGCTACCGCGAGCCGCGCCATGCGCAATGCCGCGCTGATATCACTGCTGATATTTTTAAGCGCCGCAGAAATTTTGACCCGCACGGCAGGCAACCATGGCTTATGGCTTGCTTTTATTATCTACGTAATCGCTCGGGCCATTTTCCTTGGCTATT
>CAXAVL010000102.1:0-14391 GCA_963971905.1 uncultured Cellvibrio sp. | reverse complement strand
GCGCTGCAAGAAAAATTCAGATGGTTTTTGCAACGCGCCAAAGCACTGGGTTTTAACACTGGCCCATCCTTTGATTCACCCGTTATTCCGATCATTGTCGGCTCTTGGGAAAAGGCAATGATTCTGTCGGATATGCTGCGCGCCAAACAAATCAATGTGATGCCGATTGGCTACCCTGCTGTGGAAAAAGACAAATGCCGTCTGCGCTTTTTTGTGAATATTGATCACACTCATGAAGAATTGGAGTTTGCTTTGCAAAGCCTCGCGCAGGCCATGTCTGAATTGAATGAAAAAGATCAGGAAGCTCAACTGGAAGCCGCTCGCGCTTAAATACTCGCAAGCGCGCGGCTTAAATCGCTGCGCGCTATGTGGAACTCTGATTTGCAATTCAAAAGGAAATGTTTATGTCGAGTAACGATTTTAAAATTGATGCACTGGTAACTGGCGCAACGGGTTTTATTGGCAATCATTTATTGCATTGCCTGTTGCAAGCGGGAAAGTCGGTGCGCGTCTTGGTCCGCCCTGGAAAAAAATGTGAAATGCTTGCGGGGTTGCCCATCGATATAATTTACGGCAGTTTGGAAGATAAATCCGCTGTTGTCGCCGCTGCCAAAGGTGTAAAAACCATCTTCAATTGTGCTGGTTTGTCATCGGATTGGGCGGCGAGCCAGAAATTTTTTGATGCCAATATCGCCGGGGTAAAAAATATTCTCGATGCGCTGGAAGCCTCCGGTGCAAATCGTCTGGTGCATTTGAGCACCTCAGACGTTTACGGTTATCCCAAAGTTGCTTGCAGTGAAGACTATGGTATCCACAATATTGGTTTGCCCTACAATCGCAGCAAAGTGGAAGGCGAACAAGAAATTTGGAACGCGGTAAAAACTCGCAATCTACCCGTCACCGTATTTCGGCCCGCATCTGTTTATGGGCCGCGCTCGATGGAGTGGGTGGCAGAAATCGGCAAGTTGATGCTGAAAAAAGACATGGTATTAATGAGTGGTGGCCATACGCGCGCCGGTTTAATTTATGTAGAAAATTTAGCGCGTATCATGATGATTGCCGCAGAGTCTCCCATCGCCGTGAGCAAGAGCTATAACATCCGCGATACCGGTAATCACAGTTGGAAAGATTTTGTTGATGAGTTGGGCAAATGTTTTGTCGATGGCAGTTGGCGCTGCTCCAATATTCCCGCACCACTTGCCTACGGTGTTGGTTATTGTATGGAAGCTGTGTACGGCCTACTGGGCATTAAATCGCGCCCATTACTCACCCGCCACGCAGTCAATTTACTCAGTAAAGATCAGGGTTTTGATATCACCCGCGTGCAACAAGAGCTGGGCTTCGAAAGTTGGATTTCGTTTGAACAGGGCATGGAATTAACCCGCGATTGGATGCGCTCAGCAGAGGGCAGGGCTGCGCTGGGGGCCGATGAATCCCATGTGGTGGCTTGTGTATGAATGCGGCAGCTTGTCCATGGGTAGGCGCTGCAGCCAGAACTCCACGCGACAATGATCTGGATCGACAGGAATGGCTGATTGGTTTGGGCGCGCGCCCCAATGCATCCTTGCGGCTATTTGTCTTTCCGTTTGCCGGTGGCGATATATCTGCTTTTTATCGTTGGCCGCAGTGGTTGCCCGACAGCTGCGAGTTAGTCAGAGTGCAATTGCCCGGGCGCGGCAACCGGCGCACTGAAAATATGCCCGCGACTATGGCGGAAATGGTGCGCGCCTTGGTTCGCGCGTGTAGTTCCGCGCTGGATAAACCCTTTGTTTTTTTTGGCTACAGTATGGGTGCGTTAATTGCCTATGAACTCTTGCAGCAGTTCAAACAATTGGGCTTGGCACAACCGGCGTTGTTTTGTGCAGCGGCTTGCAGCCCTCCGCATTTGCATCGCCACCCGTGGAGTGCAATGTCTGATGCTGAAATCCTGCAGGTGCTGACCCATTCAGATTCGTGGTTGCAAAATATTCCCCTTACGCAATTGCAAGAGAATTTGCCGCGCATAAAAAAAGATTTACTCTTCTGTGAGGCTTATACCCAGTCAGTAAAATCGGTAAATACACTGCTGAGTTGCCCGGTAATGACTATTTCCGGTGCGCAAGATGCCGTGGCCCCCGCCGCGCGGGTTCTAGAGTGGTGGCAATACACCTCCGCCTCTTGTGTTTCCCACTGTATTACGGGCGGGCATTTTTTTCTGTTTGACTCACCGCAATTACCCAAAATTATGCTGCGTGAATTGCAGCCATTACTCAGGGTTAAATCGTTTGCCTAGATTTTTGTAATAAATGATATGCCGTTTTTTAAACTATTTTTTTGTGTCTTTAAGGAGAAATGATGATGAGTTCCGCTAAAAAGCTTGAGAGAGTGCAGGTCGCCAGTGCGATTTACGATTATATTGCCGTTGGCATTTTTGCGTTTCCAGTGATTGCCGCATGGCATTTGGGGGTGAATCTCCAAGGAATACATCAAGCGCTGGAGTTTACCGGCGGCTATCCCGCGTTTGACCCGTTGCATTTATTATTTGCCAATTTATTTGGCGGGTTTGCGATTATGTGGTCAACACTGCGTATAGTGAAAAAGTTGCCGGTGTTTGGTTTGTGCGATGGTTTGTTGCGGGTTTACTACGCCACACTCATGTTGCTTTACGTAGTGGTGTGGAAAACGTCTGCCATTTTAAGTGTCTTTATTGCCGTAGAGCTATTCTGGGGTGTGTGGCAGTTGTGGTTATATTTTGCGTTGCAAAAGGAGCTCAATAGTAGCGAGCGACATTTTTCAGCGCAGCCAAACCGCGCGTAGTTTTCATATCTCGCGTGGTTTTCAGCTCACCTTAGGCGCCGAGCCAGTTGAAGTCGGCGCATTTCTAAAAAATTATAAATTATTAGTGTTCGGCCAAGTCGGTTTTGCGCTGTACCAAAACTCCGGTTTTAAACCGAGAATGCGGTAAATCCCTTCTGGTAAATCTCTTTTAATATTACTGATATTGCGCGTGACGCGCGCGTGCATAATCGCGCCTTGCACATATTGTTGCATGAGGCGCGCTAATTGCTCGGGATCTTTTGCGTCCGTTAAATAATGGCCGTTGAGCAAACTGTTTACCAGTGCCTGATTGTATTTGGCTCCGCGCTCGGTCATCAGTTGTAAGGTGTCGGTAATGCTGTGTTCACCACAGCCCGTCTGCATTCCTGCGGTGAAAAATGCGCAGCCGGGTACATTGTCTTTATCGTCACCCACTTTGTTGATGTAAATAAACTGCAGCCAATTTTCCAGCTGCTCTAACGGGCTGTTAATGGGCGAAAAAATGCAATCCAGCTCTTGCCGAATCTCCTCCCAGTAATGACAGGTTGCCTCACAAAACAATTCCGCTTTGGATTCAAAGTGGTGATAAAAACTGCCTTTGGTAACACCCGCTTGTTTACAAATTTCATTAACGCCCACGGAATTGTAATTGCTGTTCCAAATCAGGTTCAGCGCGGTTTCCAATAGCAGTGTGCGGGTATCTGTGGGGCTCATGACGCGGGTTCTCATACAAAGTTTGTGGTTATTATGATACCGGACGGTATGGTTTTCAAATAACTAATTGTCACCTTTTAGAGTATTCCGGTGGCAATTCGCCACTGTAACAAAATTTTACGATTGGCCAAAGTATTTGATTTTACTGAGATTTACCGTGATTTGAGCGGCTTTAAACAAGGCTGCTGCAGAGCTCAAAATAAAATTAGTCTTGACCTGCATACCAACCGGTATGTATTATTTTTGCAAATGCCAATTTAGACCCCTCCAAGGAGTTCAAAATAGTCATTTATTGGTTAACGATTATTAGGAGATACCCATGACTAGTGCTAACTTAATCGCTTCTTCCCGCAAAATTTACCAATATACGGCTGCCGCCATACTGGTGGGTATTGTTGGTTTTTATTATGTTACCTTCGTTGACGCTGCAACGCCTGCTGCCGTACCGCCCGCTCCAGCGGTGGATGTAGTGGTGGTGGAGCCGCAGGCGATTCGCTCCTGGGCCAGTTTTTCTGGCCGTTTAACACCAGTCGAAAGCGCAGCGATCAAACCCTTAGTGAGTGGCACCATCCAGCAAGTGCTGTTTACTGAAGGCCAGCAGGTAAAAAAGGGTCAGTCTTTGTTCGTGATTGATCCGCGCCCGCACCAGGCATCGGTGCAGAGCGCCCAAGCGCAATTGGCTACCGCAAAATCGCGCGCAACCTTGGCACAAGATGAGCTGAGTCGCGCGCAGCAATTAATTGCAGCAAAGTTGGTTTCTCAAAGTGTGTATGACGCAGCGTTTAGTGCTCATCAGGTTGCGCAGGCCGAAGTAAAACAAGCGCAAGCTGTGCTGAGTCAGGCCAAACTGAGTTTGGAATATGCCCACATCAGTGCACCCATTAGCGGCCGTGTCGGTCGCGCCGAGTTGACCGCAGGTAATGTCGTAGAGGCGGGCGCAAATGCGCCGCTGCTGACGCAAATTGTGGCAAGCGACAAACTTTATGCTGAATTTAATGTGGACGAGGCGACTTATATCCAGTTCGTACGCAACACCAAAAATACGCAAGATATGCCGGTGGATTTAACGCTCGCCAGCGATACTAGCGTCACTTACAGCGGCCACATTTCCGCCTTTGATAATCAGTTGGATACTAACAGTGGCACCATTCGCGCCCGCGCTATTTTTGATAATAAAGATGGTGCGTTAACTGCGGGAATGTTCGCTAATGTGCGCTTGGGGTCGGCAGAAAAAGTGCATGCGTTATTGGTGCCCGAGCGGGCCATTGGAACTAATCAAAGTAAAAAGTATGTGTTGGTGGTGGATGAAAACAACACCGCTAATTATCACGAAATTACCTTGGGTGAGCACTACAATGGTTTGCGAGTTGTGCAGTCCGGTATTGCGGCGGGCGATAAAGTGATTGTCAATGGCTTGTCTCATGTGCGACCTAAAACGGTGGTGAGCCCCAGTGTGACCCAAGTAGATGATGCAACCAAAGTAGCGTCTATCCACTAATTATATCCCTTTAGTTTTTAGAGAATTGAGCGACGTCGGTAATTTTTATTGACGCTCTCCAACCTCGCCTCAACAAAACCTTGGCAGGTACATCATGAACATTTCCAAATTTTTTGTGGATCGCCCAATTTTTGCCGGTGTAATTTCGCTGCTGATTTTTATCGCTGGCGCTATTGCCATGTTTCAATTGCCCATCTCTGAATATCCTGAGGTGTCGCCACCTTCGGTGGTTGTTAATGCTTCCTATCCCGGTGCAAACCCCAAGGTGATAGCAGAAACTGTTGCCACCCCCTTGGAGGAGCAGTTGGCTGGAACGGAAAATATGTTGTACATGTTTTCTCAAGCTACAACCGATGGTCGCATGACTTTAACCGTTACGTTTAAAATTGGCACCGATGCTGACCTTGCGCAGCAAATGGTGCAAAACCGTATTTCACAAGCCCTGCCACGTTTGCCTGAAGTGACTCGTCAGCGCGGTGTGACGGTAGTAAAAAGCTCGCCTGATTTAACTATGGTGGTGCATTTGATTTCGCCGGATAAAAGTTACGACGAACTGTATTTGCGCAACTACGCCTTAATGAATATTAAAGATGAGCTCGCCAAGGTGCTTGGTGTAGGCATGGTGCGACTATTTGGTTCAGGCGATTATGCTATGCGCATTTGGTTAAATCCGGAAAAAATTGCCGAGAAAAATCTCACCGCCACTGATGTAGTGAACGCTATTCGCGAACAAAATGTTCAAGTGGCTGCCGGTATTATCGGCGGTGCGCCGGTAACCGATTTGGTTGATGTGCAGTTGCCTATTAATGCTAAGGGGCGGTTAGATAACCCGGAAGAGTTTGGCGAAATTATTATTCGCGCCGGTAGTAATGGCGAGATTACTCGTCTAAAAGATGTGGCGCGGGTGGAGATGGGTGCATCGGAATTTGCGCTCAATTCTATGCTCGATAGCCAGCCTGCAGTAGCCATTCCTATTTTTCAATCCCCTGGTGCTAATGCGATCCAAATTTCAGATGGCGTGCGCACGACTATGGCGCAATTAAAAGAGCGCTTTCCTGAGGGTGTTGACTATCAAGTGGTATACGATCCAACTATTTTTGTAAAAAGTTCAATCAAAGCGGTAATCAAAACCCTGCTCGAAGCCTTGGCCTTGGTTGTGGTGGTGGTGATTCTATTTTTGCAAACCTGGCGTGCATCGATCATTCCTTTATTAGCTGTTCCAGTTTCGATCATTGGCACCTTCGCGCTTATGTGGGCATTTGGTTTTTCTATCAACACTTTGTCTTTGTTTGGCTTGGTTTTGGCGATCGGGATAGTAGTTGATGATGCAATTGTGGTGGTGGAAAACGTTGAGCGAAATATTGAAGAGGGTCTAACACCGCTGGCGGCAACTTACAAAGCAATGCAAGAAGTCAGCGGGCCTATTATTGCTATATCGCTCACGTTGATTGCGGTGTTTGTACCTATCGCATTTGTGAGTGGTTTGACTGGGCAATTCTATAAGCAGTTTGCATTGACTATTGCAATTTCAACCGTGATTTCCGCGATCAACTCATTAACCTTAAGCCCTGCGCTTGCCGCCTTGTTGTTGAAAAGCCACGATGCGCCCAAAGACCGTTTAACGCGCATTATGGATAAATTGTTTGGTCGATTTTTTGCGTGGTTTAATCGCAGCTTTACTCGTGCTTCCGGCAACTACTCAACCCGTGTGGGTAAAATTCTGGGGCGCAAAATGGCGGCCGTAGGTGTTTACGCGATCCTGCTTGGTATTGCAGCAGTGGGCTTCAATATTATTCCCAAAGGCTTTGTGCCCGCGCAAGATAAGCAATACTTGATTGCGTTTGCGCAATTGCCCGATGGTGCGACCTTGGCGCGTACCGAAAAAGTTATTCGTGAAATGGGTGAAATTGGTTTGGCAGAATCCGGTGTGGAAAATGCAGTGCAATTTCCAGGTTTGAGTATTAATGGTTTCACTAATAGCTCCAGCGCGGGCATTGTATTTTTTCCGCTAAAAGATTTTGATCAACGTACTGACGAGGATTTATCTGCTGGTGCCATCGCCCGTAAATTGCAAATGAAATTTTCCGGAATTGAAGAGGCATTTATTGCAATTTTCCCACCACCGCCGGTGCGCGGTTTGGGCACTACAGGTGGTTTCAAATTGCAAATTGAAGACCGTGCCGGTTTGGGTTATGAAAAATTGGCGGAAGTGGTGGGGTTGGTGCAGCAAAAGGCGATGCAACGCCCGGAGTTAGCCAGTGTGTTTTCCAACTACAAAATTAACGTGCCGCAATTGTATGCCGATGTAGATCGCACCAAAGCCAAACAACTGGGCCTGAATGTGAAAGATATTTTTGACACTATGCAAATCTATTTGGGTTCGCTGTACGTCAATGATTTCAATCAATTCGGTCGTACTTATCAAGTGATTGCGCAAGCGGATGCGGAATATCGCAACACACCTGCAGATGCGCTCAATTTAAAAGTGCGCAATGCAATGGGTGACATGGTGCCACTCGGCTCGGTATTAACGATGGAAGAAAGCTACGGCCCTGAAAGTGCCGCGCATTACAACGGTTATTTGGCGGCGGATATAAACGGCAATGCCGCGCCCGGCTATTCCAGTGGTCAAGCGCAGGATGCCATCGCTGAAATTCTGGCAGAGGTTTTACCTTCAGGCATAGTGTATGAGTGGACAGATTTAACTTATCAGGAAGTGTTAGCCGGTAATACTGCTGCTTATATTTTGCCCCTGTGTTTGCTGTTGGTATTTCTAGTGCTCGCTGCACAGTACGAAAGTTTGGTCTTGCCTTTGGTGGTGGTGACGATAGTACCCCTGTCGATTTTATCGGCGCTCTTTGGTGTGTGGATTACCAATGGCGACAACAATATTTTCACCCAAATAAGCTTGTTTGTACTCGCTGGTCTCGCTAGTAAAAACGCGATTTTGATAGTGGAGTTTGCGCGCGAATTGGAAATGCGCGGTATGGCAACTTATCAAGCGGCGATCACTGCCAGCCGTATGCGTTTGCGCCCGATATTGATGACATCTTTCGCGTTTATTATGGGGGTATTGCCTATGGTGTTCTCCACCGGTGCGGGTTCGGAAATGCGTAGTGTTATGGGTATCGCGGTTTTCTCTGGCATGTTAGGTGTCACTTTCTTTGGCTTGTTCTTCACGCCAATGTTTTATGTGTTGTTACGTAAGCTAGAAGGTAAACGCAATTATTTCGTTGACAGCGGAGCGCGAGCAGAAAAAGTGGCTGTGGATGAAATAGAGCATGGTATTGCTGATCGTAAAGTGGATGGTCTTAACGCAAGTGGTCATAAAGAGGTGCAGGTATGAGGCAGCAACAATTTATAAAACTGTTCGGTCTGGCGTTGTTGCCATTGGTCATTAGTGCGTGCAGCAGCTTTAAATCGGTAGAGCATTCGCGCGAGCTGGCCAATGTGCCAGCAGTACCTGCGGCATTTGAACTGCAGGGGAATATGAATGAACAGCAGCCGGTAGCAGCTTGGTGGTTGCAACTTAATGACGAAGATTTAAACCAATTAATTGCAGATTCACTGCAACAAAATCATTCGATTCGCATAGCGCAAGCATCACTTGCGGAATCGCGTGCACTGCTGCGCGACAGCAAATTGAATCGCTATCCCACCGTTGAAGCCGGTGCGAGCGGAACACGGCACAAACAAAGTGGTGATTTAGTTGGCACTGCAGGTTCGCGCATCAGCGAAACTTATCAAACGGGGTTTGACGCAAGTTGGGAGTTGGATATTTTTGGCCGCGTGCGCAATGGCGTGAAATTATCCAAGGCACAACTTGCGGCGCGCGCAGCAGATTTGCAAGCAGCGCAAGTGAGTATAGCGGCTGAGGTGGCCAGCGCTTACATCAGTTTACGTGGCAATCAATATTTGTTGGATGTCGCTTTGCGCAATGTACTCAATCAGCAAGAAACCTTGCAGCTTACACAGCGTTTTGAAGAGGTAGGTCGGGGCGATCAATTCGATGTCGCGCGCGCAGAATCGCAGTTGGAATTAACCCGTGCCAGCATTCCCACATTGCATGCGCAAGTAAATGTGGCGTTGAATCGTATTGGTGTATTAACCGGTAAACCGACTGCAGAATTAAAAACTGCGTTGACGCAAGTGAAATCCCTGCCGGAAATTCCCGCATCATTTGCGGTGGGCAATCCGACAGATTTATTAAAGCGCCGTCCGGATATTCGCCGCGCTGAACAAGCGCTTGCAGGTGCAGTGGCGGAATACAATATTCGCGTTGCAGATTTGTATCCGAGTGTAACTTTTGTGGGTGGCTTGGGTTATTTGTCCAGTGATTGGACGCGCCTTGGCAATAGCGATACAGATACCTTTTCATTCTCACCGCGCATTCAATGGGCTGCATTTAATATCGGTCGGATCGATGCACAAATCCATGCGGCAGATGCACGCACTCAGGCGCGCATCGCCGAGTTTGAGCAGCAGGTATTAGTGGCGTTAGAAGAAACCGATAATGCTTTGCAAAATTTTTCTCGTGAAGAAGAGCGGCGCACCGGTTTGCAGCGTGCATTAAGTGCGAGTAACCAAGCGGCATTTTTTGCGCGCAAGAAATTTGAAGTAGGCAGTAGCGATTTTTTAACCGTGTTAGATGCCGAGCGCTCGCAATTAACTGTGAGCGCCCAATTGGCGCAAAGTGATATGCAGGTGCTGTTGAACTTAATCGCCGTATATAAGACCCTCGGCGGCGGTTGGGAGTTTGCCGAGCAGTCTGTAGTTGCACGGCAAGTAGCAACACCGCAATAGGTTGTAATGGTTTAACTCCTTGGTTACCCTTTTGCCCACTACTGCCCCCTTTGCAGCTGTGGGCTTTTTTCTATTGGTAATGTGGCGCTCATGCCTCACATAGTTTGAATTCTCGCGCCGAGCGCCCATATTAAATTGACATTTTTCACCTATCTGACTGGAATTACTATGAGTGCCACTCAAATCAATTGCCCCCACTGTTTCGCTACTAATCGTCTGCCGAGCGAGCGCTTAACCGATAATCCCAGTTGTGGTAAATGCAAGCAGTCGCTGTTTGTGGGCAAGCCGGTGGAGTTGAATTCCGGCAATGTCGCCAACACCATCGAGAAAAATGATATTCCCGTTTTAGTCGATTGTTGGGCGCCCTGGTGTGGCCCCTGCCAAAGTTTTGCGCCGGTATTTGAGCAGTTGGCCGCTCAATCTGAACCCTATTTGCGCTGCGCCAAATTAAATACTGAAGCTGTTCCATCCATAGCGCAAAGCTGGGGAATTCGCAGTATTCCTACGCTGATTTTATTTAAAGGTGGCAAAGAGGTTGAGCGAGTTTCGGGGGCTATGTCGCTGCAGCAATTGAAGGCATGGTTGGTGCAGGTAGGAGCTTTTAACTAAAGGTGCGTGTAGCTAATTACCAATAACGCGGCAATTGTTTCTTGATTTCAATATAGCCGGGGCATTGTTCGATATATTCGCCAATCAACAATTGTTTCATAATCCGGCTCACCATCTCGCGTGATGAGCCGACCATGTTGGCAATATCCTGATGGGTCACTTTAGGGTTGTGGATACGTTTTTCATGATCCGCTAATTTTTCCAGCGCATTGCTCACTCGTCCGTATACATCCAGCAAGGCCATATCTTTTACGCTATCCGTTAAATTGCGCACGCGGCGCGTGAGTTCGGTAATCAACACCATCGCAAATTCCGGGTATTTATTTAACAGTTCAAGCACACCGGCGCGTGGAACCAAAATCATTTCACAATCGGTCACGGTCATTACCGATGCCGAGCGCGGTTGGCCATCCAGCAATGAAAGCTCACCAAAATATTCGCCTTCTTGCATGTAATTTAAATTCACTTGGCGGCCATCTTCATTGGTCAAAAATGCGCTCGCCGTTCCCTTGCGAATAATATAAAGATGAGTGGATTCATCGCCCTCGGTAACCAACACAGTATTTTTAGGAAAGCGGCGCGGAATGCTGAGCTTTTCCAATTGCGCACGGTATTCAGCGGGCACATCGGCGAAGAGGCGAACGTTCTCTAACATGGCATCTGCTTCTTGTTGGGTAATTGGCGTGGCTGTCATCATAACCCCTGAGGTGTGATAGGGCTAATTTTGGCACCAAAATCAGCAAAATCCTGCGAGTTTTCTCACGCTGCGAACTTGCGACCATTGATTGGTTGTTTATTTGTGGCAAAACGCACAATAATTCCCCCTTGGTACTTCTGCCTGGTGTTTGTGGCAAGGATCATCATTTCTGATTTCACCATCTATCGCTATCGCACGGAGAGCCGACTGCTTATGGTCGCCGAACACAATCAACATTGTGAACAGACACTTATGTTCACCGACATAGTCGGCTACTCGCGCCTTATGGGGCGCAATGAGGCTATGGCGATTGAAATGTTGGGCGATTACCGCAAAATTTTGCTCTCCCATATTGAAGCGCAAAACGGGCAACTGGTTGAATTTATCGGCGACGCAATTTTTGCGCGCTTTAATTCCGCCGCGAGCGCAACCGCTTCCGCCATCGCCATCCAGCAACATCTGCAAGCCTTTAATGAAGTTCGCGATAAAAAATTGCCGTCGCTGCAAACCCGCATCGGTTTGCACAAAGGCGAAGTTATGCTGCGCGATGGTGCTGTGTTTGGCGATAGCGTTAATATCGCAGCACGTCTTGAACCGCTCGCCGTAGCCGACGGTATTTGTCTGTCGCAAACCGTGTACGACGAAGTTCGTTTTTCCCTGTCGTCCCCCGCCAAGCGCTTGGGTGTACAGGCCTTAAAAAATATCGAACAAAAAATTCGCGTCTATTTAATTAAACCTTCGGGCATAGGCTGGCGCGATCATATCTATTATTTTCTGCGCGGCCTCAACAAAAAAATCGTCGCCTATCGTTATCCATTAACCGCTTGTTTTTTCGCGCTTATGGTTGCCGCTTTTTATTTTATCCCCCGCTGGTTAGTGCCGGGTTATGCGGCGAATTACGTGGAAATCGCCGATTTCCAAAACTTAATGAATGACAAAGCCGACGCCGACTATTTCTCCGCCGGTATCACCGCCGCCGTGCGCTCGCAATTAGCCGATATGCGCGATGTGTATATTGTCGATGCGAAAGAAGGCATTCATGCACCTATCCGATTGGAAGGAAGCGTGCAGCGCTTGGGCGATAATTTACGCATCGCCTACCGCTTGTTTCGCCGCAAAGATAATGTGCAAATTGCCGGTGGGAAATTAGATGGTACTTATCAGGATATTTTTATTTTGCAGGACAGATTAGTAGGGGAGATTGCTCGGTATTTGGCGGAAGAATTTGATTTGCAGAATTTTAGGCCAGCGCCGTTGCGGTTGACGGGGGATGTTACGGCTTATGATTTTTATTTGCAGGGATTGGCGTTTTTAAATAAATCAACTTCGCAAGAGAATACTGACGAAGCTATTAAATATTTTAACACAGCACTCGTTCATGATTCGGGATTCGTTTTGGCAAATTTGGGGATTTGTAATTCATTTCGCCGAAAGTATTCTATTACCCAGAATCTATCTTGGCTTAATGATGCTGAACGATATTGTAAGCTTGCTCTAGGGCAGAGTGAAACAATTGCCGATGTGTACGAATCGTTGGGGGCTATTTATAGGGATAAAGGGCATTATGAGAATGCTCTTGCCGTCTTGAACAAAGGGATTAATATCTCTCCGGATTCTGTTTATATGTCGTTGGTTTTGGCTAGTGTTTATGATCTTATGGGTAAAGATGGAAGTGCGAGAAAAATATATAATAATGCATTACTAAAATTTCCAAAGAATTGGGAGGTTTATGAATCATATGGAAATTTTTTAATGAGGCTTGGGGATTTTGATGGAGCTATTGATAATTACAAAAAAGTAATTTCATATGTGCCAGACAATGCTCAGGCGATGAGTAATATTGGAATTAATTATTATTATAAAGATAATTTAATTTTAGCTGCTGCATATTTTGAGAAATCAGCGTTATTGGAGCCAAGTGAATTTTCTTATGCTAATGCAGGGAATGTTTATTATTCCATGAGTAATTTTAAAAAAGCTGCGGAAATGTATGAGAAATCTTTTCGGCTTGATTCGGAAAACTATCAATGGATGGCATATGCAGGAGATGCGTATAAGTTTATCCCGGAGAAGAAAAGCGTGGCGGATGTTTATTTTAGAGATGTGATAAGGAATGCAGAAAAGGAGTTGCTATCAAATCCAAAAGTTGCAAAAGGCTATCAGTATCTTGGGAGGGCTTATGCTTATTTTGGTGATATTGAAAAGGCTAAATACTATATCGGTTTGGCGGACGAGCTTGATAATTCCAGTATTGAACATTGCTATTCTAATTTGAGAGTTTCTGTTTTAGGAGTTGATGATGAAAAAATTAAGCGATATGCAAAGTGTTTGCTAAGTTTGGGTTATTCAGATAATTTACTTGTCTCTGATCCTGATTTTCATATTTTAAAAGATCGTAGATTTAAGGATGTTTTCAATCAATGAGTTGTTTTTTATAAATTAGGAGGTTTTATGATTTATTTTAAGTTAATGTCTGTGGTTTTCATGGTTTTGTGTGTGGGTTGTTCTGTGAGCAATGGTGGATCAAATAAAAAAATATTTTATGCGTTGAAAGGTACGGATACTGCTGTTGTAAGTGTGTCACTAGATGCTTCTGGAATGCCAAGAGATAATGTGGAGAAACTCATCCTTTATCCCGGTCAAAAAGTCATTTATGCTGGTCCGGATGAATTTGATATTTTTTTTAAAAATAGAAAGTCTCCAAGTAAGACTATAAATTATAAATCTGAAAATGGAGTGGTAGTAATAGCGATTCCTTCAGGAATATTAGATAGTCCTGAGTTCTCAGATGAATATAGGAAAAATAAATTTATCAGATTTGATTATGGGATTCGTGTGAACGGTAAGGAGCTTGACCCTCCCATGATTGTTACAAGAAGAAATTGATGTCCTGAGAATAATTTTTATGTGATTTCGGTGTCAATTAGAGTCACTTTTATATAAAAAGCCAGCGCTAACACCGCTGGTTTTTCATTTCTTACTTACGCAAAACCCCCTTCCGTGAATAAATCACAAATCAATCGTGCAATAGCGCACAGACCCCTCCTCCTAAATTCCGTAACTTATCCACTGTAGCAGGGCGTTAGCAAGGATCGGCGAGCGGAGCCAAGGGTTCGCAAGCCAAGGAGAGACTGAGTGTTGTGGCGCCCCGTTACTTTTAAGCTCGTACTCTGTGTAAATGGACCAAGTCCGGCGTTTATATCATCAGCAAAAAGGAGTTGCGCGAATGCTCAACCACTCACTTATCTTCCTCGCGCTACTTTCTTTTTCAATA
>CAXAVL010000101.1:0-14517 GCA_963971905.1 uncultured Cellvibrio sp. | reverse complement strand
GGCAGTGTTGCTCGCCATTGTTTCAAGTTTTCGCGACCGCATTTTACCGCAGGATTTAATTGTGTTTGGCGAGGTGGGGTTGTCGGGTGAAATTCGCCCGGTGCCGAGTGGTCATGAGCGTTTGCGCGAAGCGGCCAAGCATGGTTTTAAACGCGCGATAGTGCCGTTTGCCAATGCCCCACGGGAAAAAAATATGGGAATTGAAGTGGTTGCAGTTAAAAATTTGCAAGAAGCGCTTGAGGCGCTTTAATGGCGCCGTTCGTTGACAAATATTACTCAGGTACTCTCAGCTCTATTATTTTACGATCGAGTTGTTGCAGTTGCTGCCATGCCTCGCGGAAAGAGTGAACACTAAAAAATAAATTATCGAGGCTGCCATCCTCACGAGCTATTTCCAGCCCGCGTTGAATTCGTTCCGCCAGTACGGGGTTATTATTGTTTACAAAAAAATAAATCGGTTGTTGATAGTGAATCATCAAATTTTTTTCAATGCTCAGCCTCAGTGCGGGGTATTGTTCTTGTTCATTAATGACCTCTTGGATGCTGCGCGCCATGTAATCAAAACGCCTGGCTTCCAGCATACGGAACATAGAGTCATACGCATCAGACGTTACTAGTGGTAAACCATTAAAGCGATAGATGTCAGCGTCACTCCAATGAAGACCGCTGCCAATTTTAAATTTCTGCAAGTCGCTCAGGGCATTGACTTGATCAAATCGGGGTTGGTCATCAGCACGAATTAATAACAATCGATATTCGTTAATTCCCCGGATTAAATTAAATTTAACCGGCATTAGTTGGTTTTCGCGTTTTTTATTACTGCTGCTCCAGATGATATCTATTATGCCCTGTTTAACTAGTAGTCGCGCACGTTCGCGGTTTACGCTGACTTTATAGTAGTCAAAATGGATTTGCTCGTGCTCGCGACGGGTTTTTTCTAGAGCCAAGCGTAATGCCTGTTCGTAAAAGTGACCGGTTATTTCTGGCTCGAATGAGCCTGCTTTGGGGAGTGTTAGTTGCAGGTCGGCGTTTGCCACACTGCTCGCCATACTGCTATGGCTAAGGGTTAATGACAGGCTTAGGCATGCATAAAAAAACACCGCGTATTGCATAAATTGCAGACTGATTAGTGGTTGTTCTCTATCTGGGTTAGCAACTCATAGAGTAATGTTTTATCAACCGGCGTATCAGGTTGAAACTCAAAGCCTAATAAGTGCTCGCGTACATGAATTAACTTACCGTGCAGGTTAAGTAATTTTTTGGGAGAGGTGAGTAGATTGATCTCATCCAATTGGATATGAACGCGCAATGGATCGCCTTTTTGTAGAAGGTGTTCACCTAAAATAGCAAGGCGCGCGCCCGACTCTGAAAGATCCAGTACATGCGCTTCCCATTTTTTAGTGGAGTATTGTAAATCCGCATACGCGCGCAACGGAAAACGCGGATGTCGGCGTTTATCCTCACCGCTGGGATCATCTGTTTTGTTTTCTTCATCGCTCATTATTTTTGTTGGCTCCGCTGTAGGGATGGGCCGATGAACTGTCGTGTCAGTTCAGTTTTTAGTGCTAATAATCACTAATTAATTCAGACAGCTCCCTTTCTGCAGCCGATGCATCCCCTAAATTCAATTCAATCAACCGGCGTAAGTGGCTCACGCTATCAATATCAATCGATGTACACACCAGACCAGTTTGACTGTGATGTTGGTGCGCCACAGTCACGGACATAGCGATACTGGTGTTATCTGAAAGTAGTATTTTCACCAGAATCGGTTTGTTATGGATAACTTCACTGGGCAGTGTTTGCTGCAACAACAAGCCTTTTAATGAAATATCCAACAAACTGGCGCGCCAATGAAACTCGCCTTGTGCCAGTTCAACGTGGGCATCAAACAGGATACGGCTAAATTTGCGGCGCTCATTGGCAGCGGCTTTTTTTCTTGTGTCGGTCATAATGTGGTCTTTCTGTCGCAGGGTGGTCTTTCATTAACGGTTAAGCCA
The DNA here is from genome assembly GCA_963971905.1 of uncultured Cellvibrio sp. Classification (GTDB taxonomy): domain Bacteria; phylum Pseudomonadota; class Gammaproteobacteria; order Pseudomonadales; family Cellvibrionaceae; genus Cellvibrio. The sequence continues at coordinate 12,517 of CAXAVL010000101.1, read as the reverse complement.
ATCAAGCTGCTGGTAGCCTGTGTTTGAGTGTAGCCCTTGGCAGCCGTTTCGCCATTATTGAATTTACGCTGGTGTCGATTTGCCTCGGGTAAGGGGCGCCACCTATAATCCCGTCACGTTTGCTAACAGGCTGATTTTTATGACAGATTTCCGTATCGGTATTGATCTTGGTGGCACCAAAACTGAGGTGATACTGCTCAATGGCGCAAGTCAGGAGCTATTTCGCACCCGCATGCCTACAGTGCGCGATGATTATCAAGCTACCCTGCGCGATATCGCCCAGTTAGTGGCTCAAGCGGAAGCGGCCGCCGGTGAAACTCAATTGCCGGTCGGCATAGGTATTCCAGGGACTATTTCACGCAAAACCGGTTTTGTGAAAAATGCCAATTCCACTTGGCTTAATGGCAGGCCGTTTCAGCAAGACTTGTCGGACTACCTCAACCGTGCGGTTAAAGTCACTAACGATGCCAACTGCCTTGCGGTCTCAGAAGCGACTGATGGCGCTGGTCGTGGTTACGATCTGGTCTTCGCGGGCATTCTTGGCACCGGCTGTGGTGCCGGTGTTGCTTATCAAGGCAAGCCTATTGTCGGCCCCAATGGTGTGGCAGGGGAGTGGGGGCACAATCCCCTTCCTTGGACTAGCGCTGAAGATTTAAACGCGCGCCCTTGTTATTGCGGTAAATCTGGCTGCCAGGAAACGTTTTTATCCGGCACTGGCCTGTGCCTTTCCTATCAGTTGATTGCCGATGAAAAAATTAAAGGTGATGAAATCGTAGCGCGGGCGGAGCAGGGGGACGTAGTTGCGCGGGAAGTGCTTGCTAATTATTTCGACCAGGTTGCACGCGGACTTGCCGCGATTATTAATACGATTGATCCAGATGTGATTGTATTGGGCGGCGGCGCTTCGAATATCAAGGCGATTTATATCGAGGTGCCAAAGTTGTTGCCACATTATGTATTTGGGCGCGAGTGCGATACGCCCATAGTTCCGGCGGTGCATGGCGATTCCAGTGGCGTGCGCGGTGCCGCTTGGTTAAATCCGCTTGTGTAAATTGCGCAGCATGTTGCTAGAGGTAAAACCCATCGCAAGGTTGCTGGGCTTTTTATTTTTTGTTTGCAGCGCGAATCTGCAAGCACAGTCACAAGTGCAATCAGTAACACCGCCACAACGAATCGCATCGCTCAATATTTGCATCGATCAGTTATTGTGGGAGTTGGTACCGCACGAACGTTTGGTGAGCATCAGTTATTTAACCGCAAGCCCTATGTGGTCACCGATTGCAGAACAGGTGCGCGGAATTCCAACCAATCATGGGCTTGCGGAAGAAATTGTGCCGCTGTCGCCGGATTTAATTCTTGCCGGTGAATTCGATGCAGCCAGTGCGATTGAATTGCTCAACCGTTTGGGCAAACCGGTTACACGTTTGCCGCTGCCGCGTAAGCTCAGTGATATTAATCAACAAATTATTGAACTGGGCGATTTGGTCGGTGCAGGTAAAAAGGCGCGCACTATGGCCGCGCGGATCAGTGCCCAAGTCGCTGAGTTGCAAACGGCTAAACAAAATCAACAGCCCTTAACGGCATTTTGGTATTCATCAAATGGTGTAGTGATTGGCGATGGCACGCTGGAGCATGAGCTAATGCAACTAGCGGGCTTGCGCAATCTGGCGGCTGAGCGCGGCATGTTTGGTTTTAATCAACTCGATTTGGAATTATTGCTCAGCGCCAAACCGCAAATATTAATTATTGAAGCAAGTAATGCCGAAGGTTTTTCTCTGGCACGGGAATATTTAGCGCACCCGGCATTGGCTAATGCGGAATTTACCATTGTGCGTTTACCGGCGGGTTTATCGGGCTGCGCCACCTCGGTATTGGGCGATGTTGCCATCGCACTGAAACACCAATTGGCGAACTCAGTTCAGAAGTGAAATAGACAAAGAGAAAATTGTGCAACTAAAAATATCGTTTACTGCATTAACCCTGACCTTGCTCGGCGCGATTATCGCGGCGGCGGTTTTATCGCTTAACAGCGGTGCGGCGAGTATTCCGCTGTTGCAAGGTTTTACGGATATCTGGCAGGGCGAACAAAGTTTGGCGGCAACCATTCTCGGGCAAATTCGGCTGCCCCGTTTATGCCTGGCCATTATTGTTGGCGCAACACTTGGCATGGCCGGTGCCGCTATGCAAGGTTTATTGCGCAACCCGCTGGCCGACCCGGGAGTGCTAGGCGTTACCAGCGGTGCGGCATTGGGCGCGGTGGGGGTGTTGTATTTTGGCGCGGCAGCAGCGGCTTGGTATTGGCTGCCCAGTGCAGCGATTGCGGGAGCATTGTTGTCTCTGCTGCTGGTATATGTGTTAGCGGGTTTACACAGCAGTATGCTCGCGTTAATTCTCGCCGGTGTGGCGATCAGCTCTATTACCGGCGCTTTAATTGCAGTCGCATTAAATTTTGCGCCGAGCTTGTATGCGATGCAGGAAATAATTTTTTGGTTAATGGGTTCACTGGTCAATCGCCACTGGGATCATGTGCATATGGCGTTGCCGCTGGCATTGATTGGTTGGCTATTGATGCTCAGCCGCAGCCGGTTTTTAGATGCGTTAAGTCTCGGCGAAGAAAGCACCCGTTCACTCGGTTTTAATAACCATCGCGAGCGCGGCATTTTATTGTTGGGCATTGCGATCAGTGTCGGCGCCTGTGTGGCGGTGAGTGGCAGTATTGGTTTTGTGGGGTTAATTATTCCGCATTTACTGCGCCCTTTAGTGGGTTATAGACCGGGGCGATTAATGTTCATTAGTGCCCTCGGCGGTGCGCTGTTGTTAGTACTTGCCGATATTTTAGTGCGCCAGTTTGATAGTGCGCGCGAATTAAAATTAGGTGTAGTGACCTCACTACTCGGCGGCCCGTTTTTTTTATTATTAATTCTTAAAACCCGTTCGCGGTGGGCGTGAAAATGACAACAGATAATGCCCAACCTATCGGCCTCAGTGCCCAACCTATCTGCCTTAGTGCGCAACAAGTGTCGCTGGTGCGCGACGGCAATGCGATTGTGAATAATGCTAGCTTGCAGTTACACGCAGGCGAATTAATCGGTTTAATCGGCCCTAATGGCGCAGGTAAAAGTTCACTGCTGCGGGTGATGGCAGGGTTATTGGATGCTGATTCCGGCCAAGTCCATTTATCTAACAATAATCAGCCGCCGCAACTATTGGCACAATTTTCTGGCCGTGAACGCGCGCAGTTGCTCGCTTATTTACCGCAGCAGGAAACACCGGCTTGGCCGTTACAAGTTGAACATTTGGTTGGCCTCGGTCGCGCGCCTTGGCACACACCTATGAGCGGAAAATCACCGCAAGACAAACAAGCCATTGAACATGCGCTCAGCATTACCGAATTGCAGCCGCTGCGCCAGCGCATTGTCACTACCTTGTCGGGCGGCGAATTGCAGCGCACGTTGTTAGCGCGGGTTTTTGCTGGCGAACCGCAAATTATCCTCGCCGATGAACCCATCGCAGCGCTTGACCCTTATCATCAATTACATGTAATGGAATTGCTCGCCGAACATGCACAGCGCGGTGGTGCAGTCTTAACTGCATTACACGATTTAAGTTTGGCGGCACGTTTTTGTTCGCGTTTGATCTTATTGCAAAACGGAAAAATTGTGGCAGACGGTCAACCGATTGATGTACTCACCACCGACAATTTAGAAAAAGTCTACGGCATTTCCGCCTATGTCGATTGCCGCGATGATGGGGTGGTAATAATCCCGCGTAAGCGGGTGTTTTAAATTTAGTCTCGCATAAGTGAGTGCTTTAAAAACTTAAAGCGACTCTGAATTAGCAGAGGACTTGCGGTGTTATTGCTGAGACCGTCTGAGACATGGATGTCGAAGATGAGCCCCCATGGATGGGTTCACGGCGTGTCTCAGCAATAACACCGCGAGTCCTATTCACGTTAGCACTTCATGGAATTCAAACATGAAAGCAAGTGTATTTAAATTTGGCGTTAATTTATGGCCGCCACTATTTTTTACTGGTATTAAAGTCACCCATCTCACACCAGACTATAAAGAAACACATGTGACCTTAAAACTGCGTTGGTACAACCGCAATTATGTCGGCACCCAATACGGTGGCAGCCTTATGTCCATGACTGACCCTTGGTATATGTTGATGATTATGCACAACCTCGGGCGCGATTATTTTGTCTGGGATAAACACGCCGAAATAGATTACATCGCCCCCGGCAAAACCCATGTGCATGCACAGTTTCTGCTGACCGATGAAATTCTCAATGATATCCGCGCAAAAACAGCCAACGGCGAAAAATATGTACCGGAGTTTATAGTTGATATCAAAGATAATAACGGCCAGCTTGTCGCGCGGGTAAAACGCCGTGTGTATATAAAGTTAAAACCCCGTGCACGTGCGGATTAACAATTACATTATTGATCTTTTTAGCTGGAAAATTTTATGCTCAATGTCGCACTCTGTTCTTATGGTATGTCGGGCAAAGTATTTCACGCACCGCTAATCACCGCTGAACCCGGCTTACAACTCCACACTATTTTACAGCGCAGTGAACCTACGGCGCTGGCGGATTATCCCGAGGTGAATATTGTCAAAACGGTTGATGAAATTCTCGCCAATCCGGATATTCATTTAGTCGTCGTCAATACCCCGAATGAGTTTCACTACCCTATGACCAAAGCGGCATTGCTGGCAGGTAAACATGTGGTGGTAGAAAAACCGTTTACGCTAAGCCTCGCCGAAGGTAATGAATTAATTTCATTGGCCGAACGGCAACAAAAAATACTGTCTGTTTTTCAAAATAAACGTTTGGAAAGCGATCACTTGGATGCGCAAAAAATAATTGCATCCGGTGCGCTCGGGCGTATTGTCGAAGTGGAGTGGCATTACGATCGCTACCGCACCAACATTACTCACAAAAAATGGAAAGAAGATAATCTCCCCGGCTCCGGCACTTGGTTTGATTTAGGCATTCATATGGTGGATTCCATGTTGTGCCTATTCGGTAAACCCTATGCCGTCTATGCCGATATGCGCAGCCTGCGCCGCGCAGAAGGTTCAACCGATTATTTTAATGTGCAATTCCACTATGAGGATATGCGCGTAATACTTCGCTCCAGTACCTACGTTAGTGAAAAAGGAGCAACGGTTGCTATTCACGGTGATCAAGGTTCTTTTTTAAAATTTGGGCAAGATGTGCAAGAGGCACAAATGGCGCGTGGCATCATTCCCGGTATGCCCGGCTGGGCACAACCCGGTGAAGATAATTACGGTATTTTGCACACGCACAATCAAGGTGAAGCAAAACGCATCAGTATTCCAGGTCAGCGCGGTTGCTATGAGCATTACTATAAAAATATTGTGGATGCGATTAGTGGCAACGAGCCGCTGACATTTTTGCCGCAGCAATCACTGCTGGGTGTAGAGTTGTTGTTGGCCGGGGAGGCTAGCGCCAAACAGCAATGTTTAATCAAGCTTTAAGTTAGAGCGGATTTTTATCCGCTCTGGTTAAACTACCTTCTTAATTTTACGAGGTAGGACGATTAGGCGTGGTTGGTTTCAGAGAACGAATAATAGCTTTACGCCAAAAATGCAGTGGGAATATCAAGCAGAGAGCGACACCGAGCCATAAATGGATATCGGCAATATTGAATACTTCCAATAGATCCTGCGGGTAGTACAGCAATAAACCGCTAACAATAAGTAAAGTCCATATGCTCAGGTGCAGGTAACCATCCCAATGGCGCTTTTTTTTGGGTAATTTTTTTTGTACGTGATCCGCAAATAAATAGCCAAAAATAAATACCCCAAGCATAGCACTCACACCATGCAGTTCGCGGAATAAGCCATTGAGCGGGTGAGGGAAGTCGTCTTCAGTCGCGGGGGCGAGAAAAAAAAGCGCAATGCCGGTAATGGCGACTGCCAGAAGAATTAACCATAAACTGATACGTGATTTTTTCATGAGCCTTTACAGAGTTGCATGTCAATAAAGGGCGCTATTCTGACAGTTGTTGGCGTGGAAATGTAGGGCTTGCTGTTTTAGTGCGAATCTAGCGCAATCCAGTTGCCACCCAGTTTACGCAGACAATCGCTGCGCTCATGTTCCGCCAAATTCACTGCAACTTTGGTGAGCGCATCCGCACGCCATGCCCTATTGGCAATAACACTCCAGGTTCCCGCTGCTACAGGCTCAGCTTTTTTACCTAATACAAGCCCCGGATATTGTGCCGAAGCATGTGTTGTTGATGTCGCCAGCGCGGCATTTTGCAGGCCGCCCATTGTATGCAGTTGCCCCAGATGATCCTTAATACTGATCGGTATAATCGCACTACCATAAACCCGAATATCGCCCCCTGCATTAATCCATGCGGATGCTACACCCTGGTGTTGCAGGTATTTAATGGCGATATCAACCGCGAAACCTTTGGCGATACCGTCCAGTGCAATTAACACTGGCCGACGCAAGCGCGCCTGTTGCGCTTGGATTTCAATATCGTCCCAATTGCCAATGCTAAGCCAGTCGCTGCGTGTATTGATGTAATCAGGCGCTGGCAACGCTCCTTTATCAACAATGGCTTTGCCCAGTGTGCAATTGAATGTGCCTTTGCTGATGCGGGTTAATGCCCGTGCGAGCTTCAAACATTGAATGCTGAGAGGGTGCAGTGGCACCCACTGATTTTGCGCAGAATTTAAACGTGATAAATCGCTAGAGTGTTGATGAAAGCTAAGCAGGTTGTGAATTTGTTCTATGGCAGAAAAAGCGCCTGAGAGCGCATTCTGGCACTGATTTTCTGCGAGCGCCCCTGTATCGACAAGTTGAATCTCGACAAACGTGCCGAGCAGTGGGCGCATGCGTTTTAGCATTGCTAGGCTTGGGGCAGCGCAATTTTATGAATGGCGAGCAGGCGTTTAACGCCGTCGGTGACATTGCGGCAAGAGAGTGTTGCACCGCTGATATTGGGGATGTCCTTGTTGAGTTTGAATTTATCGTTCAAGGTTTTCCCAGAAAAATATTGTCGCCATTCGGGTTTGCGAATCTGACCGCCGTGGGTTTCGCGGTAACTTAAAATTTCTATACCGATCACTTTGCCATCTGGCGAGATGGCTGCAGCATAACTAATAAATTCGTGTTTCCCGATGACATCATCGACAAGAAAATAACCGAGTAATTGTCCGTCTTGTTCAGCGCGCCAATTTTGTTGGATTGGGTTTCGTTGGCGCACCCCGGCGATTTTTTTAATCTGCTTGCGTTGTTCATCAGACAAATGAATGGCGGATTCTAAAAAAATGCTAGCGTTGGGGAATAATACTTTCTGCGCTTGTGCAATGGATAAATAATCTTCCGCATGAGCAGAGCTTACAATCACTGCCGGTGTGATTAGCGCGAGTGGTAAGGTAATAAAACCGGGAATATTGCGCATGGAACAATCCTCCTATGCCTCGCCTAAACGAGGCATAGTCTTTTAATGAGGGAATAGACTGTTAATTAGAAATTCAGGCCAAGTTTGAAACGAATTTCCTGTTCGGTTTTTTCAATCAGGTGTAAACCATCGGGTTGGCCATCAAAGCCCTCGCCGCCGCCACTGATCTGGTCAAAGTAGGTCAGTGTGAACCAGTAGTCTGCACCGCCGTAATGCAAACTTGGGCCAGCAAAAAGTGACTGCCGCTCCATCGCAACTTCAGTTTCGTATTCGGTTTCGTACAGGGTTTCTACACCGATAAACCAATTGGGCACAAAGCGATAACTCAAACCAGTACCCGCCCAAAATTCAATTTCTACTTCCATGCCGGTAGGCCATTCAAAATCTTCCGGCAGATTATCAATGGGTTTACGTTTTGCACGTGTTGCTTCAGTACCAAAGTTGGCCGCCCAAATTAATTGGCCTTCCATAAAATATTTTTGCAGTTCCAGTTCCAGATCGATACTCACTGTATCCTTATCGCGCCCGGAATGAGGATCCAGCACTAAATAATCCAAACCGGTAGTGACCGACAAGCCGAAGTCATCCAAGGCTGGACTGAGAAAATTATATTTCCCTGCAATCTCTACGCCTTGGAATTTCAAACCGTATTTTTCATCGCCGGGCATATAGGCATCGATTAATAAACCTGATGTATCAATTGCCTGGCCTTTGAGTGCACCCTTGACTGTGAAACGATCGCTTACGCCGTATTCCAATTCTGTTTCGGTGTTATACGCCGTGTACTTTCCTACACCTTTATCGGACCGCTGCGTGACGACTTGATAAAACTCCAGTGCGCCATCCGGCAGAACTTCTGCGCCTTTGATATACCCAAAAAGATTTTCGTCGGCATGAGCTGGCAAAGTGAACAGGCCGCTGAGCAAGGTAGCAATGAGCGTTTTACGCATGGTAAGTCCTTAAAATGGTTATTAAATGTGATTTTAAATGCAAATGACATGTGTAGTTGTACGCACTTTAATCTCATTTGATATTCATTACCATTAAATTTCCGTAACAATGCTGCGCGCACACGATTATTTCCGCTTTGTCTGCCTGAGCGGTGAGGGAATTGGGCGTTGCAGAAAGCGATTTACCCCATAGAGGCTTGCACACCATAGGATCAGGAACAGGCTAACCAACGCCAGGGCAATAAACGCAAAAATATCCGGTGCTTTCATTAAGGTGGTCATCAGCGAGTCTTGATAATAAAAAAACCACTGGTGACCGTCGGGAAATATCTGCACATGTAGCCAATAAAAAACAGCGGTTGGGCCTATGACAAAAAGAATGGCGCAAGCTAATAATGAGCCCACTAAAAACCCTAGTAAGATTTTTTTAAGCGATGGCAGTTGTAGTTTTTGTTGATGGGCGATGGCAATTAAACTGGCCCATAATAATAAACTCAGAATTCCAGTGAAATAAAATCGATCAATTAAATTGGCCACATCTTGCAGGTGAACAATTTCTGCTTCGTGCATAAGTGCGGTTAACTGACCGTTTTTTAAGGTGTAACTAATCTGCGTTAACCCATTGCCGCTGGCTTGCACCGCATCACTAATCTCACCAAATAAACGCCAATGTTCAGAGGCGGAAGTGAATTCAAAATCTTCTTTATAGCGGTTGAGCGGCGCATATTCGGCGATGTGGTGATCCAAGTCTAATAATTGATAGCCGAGTGGATAGGCGAAGTGAAACTGCGCTAGCAAGTGCCAGCTTACGAGTGCCAGCCCTATTAACTGGGCGAAAAAAAATGCGGGCCAAAAGCAAAATCGGTTGAAGAGGTTCATAGCTAAACTCTGCTGTGCATTGAGGTCGCAAAGTATGCGTTAGCCTCTATTGCAGGCCAACAGATTTATATGATTTGCCATTTTTTTGACGAATAACTGGCGTCAAAATGTCGATATTCTTAACATTTTTACTGTTTTCATACCCAGCAAGGTGTTTCGTTTTGGTGTAAGGAGCTGATTAAAATGATGATTTCGGCGACGGCATCGAAATTGCTGCTATTATTGTGACGTACGTCTCACAATTTTTGGGGGCACGATTATGAGTAGATTATGGAAATTAGCCTTGGCGTTGACTTTTACGGGCATGTGGGCTGCGGTCGCAATGGCCACCCCAGTGACTTGCCTGCCGAATGCAGAGCGCGTGGCAACTCTTGATTCAGCGGTTATTTGCCTGACGGGTAATGATGACAATATTCATAGCCCTGCACAGGTATCTGCACTGTTTGGTGGAGTATGGGTAAAAGAGGGTGAGCTAACGGGCAATGGCTCTGACGATTTATTTACCGTTGCGTTGACCAGTGGCAGCTGGGGTGGGAATGATGTTGCGGGAACCTGGAGTCTAGACAGCAGTTTTTGGTCTACCTATGGATTAGCGGTAATTACCATGCACGTTGGTCACGGTAATGGCAATCCAGATTATTTTGCGTGGTCGGTAACTCCGGGAGTTACAAGCGGCAGTTTCAGCTATAAAGATCTTGATGGGCGCGGTGGTGGTTTATCGAATCTTTTTTTATTTGGTTCAGGCACCTCAATTACACGGCTTTCTGAATCGGGTGTGGGCTTATTGTGGGCGATTGGTTTGTTTGCCGTTATCTTGGCAAGACGTCGAGTTTCACTCTAGGAATGAAATAATAATCTGAACGAAAGCCGCAGAATGTTCTGCGGCTTTTTTTTTATTCTTGCATACTGTCACACAAATGACTTAGTTTTGTCATAGAATCCGCAGCGTTATTGAGCGAATTTATTCAAGCCCATTACGAGTGAGATGATATAGTGCCAGAACTATTAGCCCCTCCCGCCAAAAATACATTTCATACCTACGGCATTTGGTTGTATACCGAAAAAAGTCGTGCGATTAAAAATCTCAAAAAAGAACGTAATCCAAGTGTGCATGGTGACAAACACTGGGACTCCAGCTATTTGTTGATGGATTACTTTACTCATAATCCATTGAAGAAAAAAAGCCGTATCCTGGATGTGGGCTGCGGTTGGGGGCCAACCTCTATTTATTTAGCCAATGCTGGCCATACAGTAACGGGGTTGGATGTAGACGATCATGTATTTGCTTTTTTGGATGTGCAAGCTGAACTTAATGGTGTAGCTATAAAAACTCGCCAAGGCGCAATGGCATCGATGAAAAAAGCAGATTTGGCAAATTATGATGTGATTGTAGGTGGCGATATTTGTTTTTGGGACGAATTAGCTGACGAATGGCTGGCGATGCTCAAGCGTGCTGCCAGTGCTGGTGTTAAAAAATTAGTCTTGGCTGACCCTGGGCGTGGCCCGTTTTTAAATTTAGTGGATAAGTGTTACGACCGCTGGAGCTGCGAGATGTTTACATGGTACTGCTTTGAGCCGAAGCGCTTTACCGGCAGTATTTTAGTTGTCAATTTGGATACCAAAGCGGATTAGTAAGGGCATCGTCCCTGATGCGGGTACCGTTATTCTGTGCATGAGAAAGTCCTTCTCGTATCGTTATTGTCGATAATTAAACGTTAATATCATTGCTGAATTATTACGCTTCGTTTGCTTCAGTTGTACTCACACGATGTGTAAATGCTTTGCGGTAATCAGGTTGTGATATTCGCTTGCTGGTTGTCGCTGTTTCGATTTCTTTAACAGGTACAGCGGCTGGAACAAAAGGTGTAACGGGTTTGCTGTGCTCGTAACGGCCCGATGCGATTACCGCATTTTCATCCAGCGCGTTTTTTAATAGGTGTTGTACCTGTGCGCTGGGTGAATCTGCCGGGCAGGCGATCATATCCATATAGTCGATGCCTAAGCGATAGGGAGGCCAGCCATTTTCCAAGCCGGTTTTTACCAGTTGGCGATAACATTTTTTTGCGCGCGCAACATCTTCAGGATTTTTGCGATCAAACAAAACGGGAATTGTGCCTGACAATGTGCGTGATGAACGCGAGGTAACCGCAAGCAGCGGATCAAATCCGTTATCCATTAAGCATTTACTCATCACGGTGCGATAGCGCTCTACTTCATCCGCTGCAAACGGCACCAGCGGCGCATACCATAAAATACCGGCGCCATCTTTCGCGGGATGCGAATTCAAATCGAGTTTTTTCGCGGTGGGGTCAAGCGCATAAGCGATTTTTAAAAACGCGACTATCGGATAACCTTCTACCGTACCCAGTGTATTCACCAACGCACCAAAGTGGCGGCGCAGGGACGAGAACCCCCATTGTGGTAAATAGCTTTGAATTTTTTGCAATTGTTTAATTTGATTCGGACTAAAACTCCACACGCGGCAATTTTTTAACCGGCGGCGAATATCTTTTACAGAGCCAGCCACTGCAGCACGTGAACCGTATAAAGTTCCCAACCCTGTCCAAGCCGAAATTTTTCGCTCTTTTGCCAATTGTTGTAAATAGGCTGCACGCGCTTCACCCGTCAGAGTCGATGCCAGAGGTGTATCAACTTGAGTAGAGAGAATGCGGCAGTCGTTCATCATAATAATGCCGCCGATGCCGGGAATATCTTCGGTGAGTTTATTTAGTTCCGTTTGGCTATTGATAAATGCATCATTACTTTTCCATTCGAATACCAAAATTCGAGTAGCTTCCGGTGAGCGCGCTAATTGCACTCGCGCCTTAGTCACAATGCCAAAGTTGCCTTGGCGCAATAACCCCGCCCAGGAATAACCGGTGCCTGCATTCCAGCGTTTGGCCATTTCCGGGCAATTTAAATCTTGATAGGTGTGACGAAACTCAGTGCCGTTACCCCAATAGCCTTCCAGTTCACTGATCGCATCGAAGTGATCGGTAATCGGCGTTAAGCCATAACCGCCATCTAACGCATTGCCGAGAATATTGCCGTTGGGGCCAACACCGGTGGTGGGCACTAATAAATCTGCACCGCATTTTTTAATCGCCGCGTGTAAATCGGCTTGGGTCACACCGGGTTCAATTAATGCGGTAGATGATTTCACATCGATATACACGCGGCGCAGTTGCGATAAGTCCATAATAAAACTGCGCGAATCAACTGGCAGCGAAGTGCCGTAAC
>CAXAVL010000100.1:0-14579 GCA_963971905.1 uncultured Cellvibrio sp. | reverse complement strand
GCACGCATTAAAACGGGAGGGCAGTATACGCTGTGCCACGCGCTGTTCCTATCCTTCTACTGGTTTTCCGGTGTTGATGGAATATTTATTGCTGGTTCAGAACAGGGTGGGTTAGCTGGGAGCTACACTTAACAGACACACTGCAATTCGAGTAAACACAGGACGCTACTATGAGTCGAACGCCGAAATTAATTATGCTGGATCTGGACGGTACTCTATATGTTGGCAATCAACCCATTCCCGGCGCGATTGACTGTATCCAAAAGTTGCGTGAACGCGGCATAAGCTTGCGCTTCCTTACGAATACAACAACCAAGTCTCAGGATGAATTGGTGGCTCAGTTACGTGTGATGGGTTTTACGTTGGAGGAAGATGAACTGATCAGTGCGCCTGTGGGGGCCAAACTTGAGTTGTTGAGTTTGCAGCAACAATTGCGTCGTCCGGTGCGTATATGGCCGGTGGTGGCCGATAGTATCAAATTGGATTTTTCCGAATTCTGTTGGGATGAAAAAAAACCTGATTACGTGGTGCTAGGTGATATTGGTGATGCTTGGGATTTAAGCCTGATTAATCGCTTATTTAATGCGATGCACGGCGGCGCAGAGTTAATTGCGCTGCATAAAAATCGTTTTTGGCAAACTGAAGATGGTCTTAAAGCCGATATAGGTTTTTTTGTTGCAGGCCTTGAATATGTCAGCAGTAAAAATGCCCGAGTAATGGGGAAACCTAACCGTGATTTTTATCAACGAGTGCTGGATTCTGCGCTGGTAAATGCAGAGGATGCACTAATGGTTGGCGATGATATTGACAGCGATGTTGGCGGTGCCCAACTAATTGGAATAAAAGGATGCCTGGTTGAAACTGGAAAATTTCGTCGAGTTTACTTTGAGCAGTCTGCAGTCGCACCAGACCATGTTATCCCCTCAATCGCTAACCTGTTGGCTGCCATAACTTAAACGCTTGGTTTTGACTTAGTTAAGGACTGCGCAGTGTCGCCTTAAATTTCATTTTTCTGTCTGTAAACCTTTTTAGCGAAAGTAGCGCTTGCGCACGTTTTTGGCTCGCGCATAATTTTTACCGGGCGTTAGGTTGATGCATTCTGGTGCAATTAAAAACTTCCACTAAACTAATCTTCAAGATTAAGACAAAAACATAAAGAGATCTGGTTCACCAATTCAATCCTTGTCCCCAGTAATAGCTAGACTCGAGCACAAAATTCATGGGTAATTAACGGGTTTTATTGTATAGCCGCTACTTGGCATGAAAGCCGCATTTGCCAAAATACCTTTTTGTTTAATTCAATCCAACATATTTAGCAGTGTGTTAGGGGCAGGTTTAAGCGTGTGTACGAGATATTTAATTAGTTACTACTGGGAGTGAGTAAATGAATAAAAGACATCCGTTATCCTTAAGTGTTCAATTTATTACATTAGGCGTTGCGAGCTTGTTGATGAGTGTGGCTGTGCCAGTTTTCGCACAACCAGCGGCTGACGACAATATCGAAGAAACTTTGGTTACCGGCTCGCGGATTAAACGCAGCAATTATCAAAATGGTGGACAGGTAGTTCAAATTGAACGCCAGCAAATCGATGCACTAGGGTCGCTAACCATAGCCGATGTGTTGCGCAATTCTCCGCTCAATTCTTTTGGGTCATTCAGCGAGCGGTCGGGCAGTTCTGCGCAGTCCAACGCAACGATAAATCTGCGCGGTTTGGAAGACTTCCGCACCTTGGTCATGCTTGATGGTCGGCGCATGGTGGGCTCGCCGAATTTGGGTGCCTCAACAACCAATATTAATATGGTGCCTATGGCTGCAGTGGAACGGGTTGAGGTCTTGGCCGACGGAGCTTCTGCAGTTTATGGCTCTGATGCAGTTGCGGGCGTTGTGAATATGCATCTGCGTGAAAATTTTGATGGAGTGGAATTTAAAATACGCGGTGGCGATCGTTCGCGCGATGACGGCAGTGAATTCACTGCAAGTCTTTTGGCTGGTGTTGATAGTGATAACAGCAACCTCACTTTTGCCATCGAAAAAAGTATGCGTGATCCAATTTATGATCGCGACCGCAGCTACACAGCGCCGAAAACCCGTGATGTTGACGGCGACGGCGTGATCGATGCCTATGTGGATACTGTTGGCTATTCTATCTACGGCAAATCAATTGCTATTTATGACCCGGACACGGGTTATGATCGAATCAAGGCGGCAAATGGTTGTGCCGCAGGTGATAGTTTTCTCGGTGTAGTGGATGCCGATATTGACTGGGGTGCAGATTCTAATCTGAATGAAAACACCTATTGCATGTATGGCTTTGCCGATGTTTCCGCCAACAAAGCTGAATTGGACAAAACCAATGTGTATGTCAATTACACTTATGATGTAAGTGATTCCACTGAATTTTATGCCCGCGCAATTATTTCGCGCGTTGAGTCGTTTGGGCGTTTTGCACCGCCTGCAGCTACGTGGGATGAAATGCCTGCCGACTATAAGGATGTTCCCTACGATATAGCTGCTTTAAAACAGCAGGGGTTGATTGGCGATAATTATGAGCTCACTGGTTACTATCGCTGGACCAATGTTGGGCTGCGCGATAATTTCACTACCGATACACAGTTTGATACCACGTTTGGTTTGCGTGGCGATTTGACGGATGAAGTGAGCTATGAAGTCTATGTGCAAAATAGCCGCTACGACGCAAAAGAATATGGAAAATATTATTTGTCTTATACCGGTCTTGATTATGTGATGAATCAGGGGATCGATCCTTTTTCGGAAGAGGGCGCACAGGCGATGAGCGCCTTAACCACGCAAGATAACCTGAGTGAAATGATGAAGTTTTATGGCCAATTACAATTTGGTATTGGCGATTGGTTTGGCGCTGGCGACGTACTGGCGCTGGTCGGTGCGGAAGAAATTTCGCTGGACTATGAAAATAATTATGATCGTGCATCAGAGGGCGGATTTGTTGGCGGAAGTTCCGGCAATTCAGCGCGTGGTGATCGCGATATATCGGCATTATTTGCCGAGACGGTAATCCCGGTTAGCGACGCAATTGAATTGAATGCCGCCGTTCGCTACGACTCATACAGCGATTTTGGTTCAGCCACTTCACCTACTATTGCGGCCACTTGGCAGGTGACTGACTCGCTGGTGTTGCGCTCGCGTATTGGGCGCGGATTTCGCGCTCCAGGTTTGGATGAGATCTACGGCGCTACCGCATTTTCTGCCGAAACTGCATCCGATCAATTTACCTGCGCTAAAAATAATATTGCGCCAGAGGATTGTTCCAGCACTCAAATTGATACCTATTTTTATAGCAATGAAAATTTGGATGCAGAAAAATCTGATTCATTTAGCTTGGGTGGTAATTGGCAAATCAGTGATGACTTCTCAGTCGATTTAAGCTATTGGGCGGTCGATATTAGCAACGTTATTATCCAGCCGGTCACGCAAGATGTATTTTATGCCGAAGTGGCGGGTTACCCATTTGATCCTGCAAGCAATACGTATGTTGATCGCAGCGGTGGCAAACCTATTGTTCATAGCGCCTACGTCAATAACGGTGAACTCTCAACATCAGGATTGGATTTACAAATAAAAGCGGGTATTGATACAGGCGTAGGGCGTTTCACTTCTGAGTTGTTTGTTGCGCATACCTTGGACTACAAAGAACCCGGCTATTTTAGTGGTCCTCTGCAAGATACTGCGGGTTTTAATTTGCAGCCGGATATGCGCTCCCAATTAGCGCTCGGTTGGAGCTTGGAGCAGCATTCAATCGATATTATTGTCGATTATATCGGCGCATCTTCCCAGCAAGATTTTATTGCGTTCACTGATTCCGGCGATGCTTATTTAGCGACCAGCAATAAAGACCTCAAAAGCTGGACTACCCTAAATGCAGCCTATACCTTTGATGCAGAGGGTTGGGGCAAGGTAAAAGTCGGCGCAACCAACTTAACGGATGAAGATCCAGTGTTTGATCGCAACGGATTATATGAAGAGCCGCACTATGATCTTTATGATAATACCGGGCGTGTTGTCTACGTTGAGTACAGTTTAAAAATTTAGTCTATTTAATCAAAAGCAGCTAGTATTTTTCTCTTGAGCTGCAATATAGAAACGCACGTGTAAGTCAAACACGTGCGTTTTATATGGCAGGCAAACAGCGTATGATCGCTACAACCTTATATGGCTTGTGAGAAGTTGTATTACGGTTGAAACATCCTCTTTCGTAAAATCAATAAAAAAGTTGTCATTATGAATAGAACTAGCGGCGAGTTTCTCGGCCACCCCAAAGGCCTGTATGTATGTTTTGCGACCGAAATGTGGGAGCGTTTTTCCTTTTATGGGATGAAGTATTTATTACTGTTATATCTCACCAAATATCATTTGTTTTCGGATGCCGATGGTTTGGATGTGCTCGGTGCCTATGCTGGCTTGGTTTACGCATTGCCAGTAATTGGCGGCTTGATTGCTGATCGTTATTTAGGTATGCGGCGCGCGGTTTTTTTTGGCGCAATATTATTATGTATTGGCCATTTGTTAATGGCTGTTGAGGGGCAGCAAGCTGTCTATTATGCCGTTGGAACTCAACTCACGAGTGACCTGAAACTGGCTGATGGTAATGTTTTAGTTGCGGGTACTGTGCTTGAACAAGCTATCACCAAGCAAGACACCGCTGCATTAAATGTATTTTATCTTGCATTAACTTTTATCGTTGCTGGCGTTGGGTTTCTCAAGCCGAATATTTCGGTCATCGTCGGAAAGTTATATTCAGAAAATGATCCGCGACGCGATTCAGGATTCACTTTGTTTTACATGGGTATAAATGTTGGCGCGATGGTCGCCACTCTGGTGTGCGGTTGGCTGGGTGAAACCTATGGTTGGAATTATGGTTTTGGTTTGGCCGGTATTGGAATGGTAATCGGGATGATCACCTTTTGGATAGGTCAACCTCATTTGTTGGGGCACGCTGAATCACCGTGCATTGACTGGCTGAATTCTCGTGTGTCCGGGTTAAAGCGAGAGTGGTGGATATATTTAGCTACATTCCCGGTGATGGGATTGATTTTTTTCCTGATTCAAAGTGAGCCGGTTGTCCATATTACGCAAAATATTTTTCTGTTAATTGGCATAGTGGGAATTCTTGCCTATTCGATGATCTACCGCTCGTCCGCGCCTCAAAAGCAATCAGTTGCGTTATTCGCTAGCGCGGTAGTTTTCCTTGGGTTGGGTACTATCCTTACACAAAATAATGTCATTAACGTATCCCCTCAAATTGTTGAATATCTCTTATACCTTTCTGTTTTGGTGTTGTTGTTATTTGTCGGTTACGGATTTTGGCGGCACCGGTCGGTGGAATTTACACGTACTTTGGTATTGATGGTGTTAATTATATCTACAGTGGTGTTTTGGTCGCTGTTTGAACAAGGAGCCGGCTCCATGACGCTTTATGCGGATCGAGTGTTGGATCGCGACATTGGTGGTTTTACCTTTGTTGCCAGTCAGGTCGCTGCATTGAATCCTGCATTTATTATGTTATTTGCTTTGCCATTTGCATTTCTATGGCCGTGGTTGGAGGCGCGTAAATTAAATCCCTCTACACCAGTTAAGTTTGCTTTAGGCACTATTCAGGCGGGTTTGGGCTTTGGCGCATTGGTGTTGGGCGCGCAATATCCCGATGAATCAGGCAAGGTCGCTGCTATTTGGATGGTGCTTGCTTATTTATTTCATAGTACGGGTGAATTGTGCTTATCGCCAATCGGCTTGTCTGCTGTAACAAAGTTATCAATACCACGTGTTGTTGGTGTCAGTATGGGCACATGGTTTGTCGCTACTGCACTGTCAGAAACTCTTGCAACACGCCTCTCTAAGCTAGCTGCTATAGATACTGCTAACACGACAGATCCGGTAAAAATACTTGCCACCTACACACAATTATTCGAATTCTTAATGTGGCTCGGTATAGGCTTCGGCATTTTTATGTTGGTTATTTCTCCGTTGCTGAAAAAAGGCATGGGTGGAATTAAGTAATTATTGACGGGATAGATTATGAAAAATCATATAAGCCTGCGCAGTGTTTTATATTCGGCGATTGCGCTCTTTTGTCTGAGTGGCTGCAATAAAGCGCCGTCAACCAGTGAGGTTGCTGCGGCTCCTGCTGTAAAATCGGCCGATGAATTTATCGCCAGTGTGAATAAAACCTATCTCGATAATTATTACGAGTACAACGCAGCACAGTGGGTTTATGTTACTTACCTGAATGATGATTCAGCGCTGCTGGCAACCAAGTCCAATGAAAAATGGATGGCGATGGACAAAGAGTTGCTGGCAGAGGCGCGCCACTACAAAGATGCGCCTATGTCAGCGGCTACAAAAAAAGCTTATATCAATATGACCCAAGGCAAAACATTATTGCCACCCGATACACCTGAAGCGCGCGCAGAACTTGCGCGTATTGGTACGCATATGGAAGGGGTTTACGGTGCTGGGAAATATTGCAAACCAGAAGGCGCTAACACCAGCGATGAAAAAAACTGCCGCGATTTAAATCAGCTTTCCGATGTGCTCGCCAAAAGCCGCGATTACAACGAGCTGGTAGATGCCTGGACGGGTTGGCACAGTATTGCACGCGCTTATCGCAACGACTATCAGCGTTACGTTGAGATTGCCAATAGCGGCGCGCGTGCTTATGGTTTTGGTGATTTAGGTGCGTCATGGAAGTCTGGCTACGACATGCCCACCAACGAATTTGAAAACGAAGTGGAGCGCTTGTGGCAACAAGTAGAGCCCTTATATAAGGCGTTGCATTGCAAGGTGCGCGCTGATCTTGCCAAACAATACGGCGAGGATAAAGTACCGCTAAACAAACCTATTCCCGCTCATCTGCTCGGCAATATGTGGAGCCAGCAGTGGGATGGTATTTACGATTTGGTAGAACCTTATCCCGGCGTGGGCGATCTTGATATCACTGCTGCCTTGGTAAAACAAAACAAAGATGCGATTGCTATTACCAAAATAGCGGAAAACTTTTTTACTTCACTTGGCTTGCGCGCACTGCCAGACAGTTTTTGGAAAAAATCCATGCTAACCAAGCCGCGCGATCGCGAAGTGGTTTGCCATGCAAGCGCCTGGACGATGGATGCAAAAGAAGATGTGCGCATCAAACAATGTGTTGAGCCTACCGAAACAGAGTTTGAAACAATACATCACGAGTTGGGGCATATCTATTATGATCTGGCCTATAACGATAAACCCATGTTATTTCAAAACGGCGCGAACGACGGCTTTCATGAAGCGATAGGCGATACAATTGTATTGTCGATTACTCCTGGTTACTTAAATGCAATCGGCTTAATTGAAAACGTTGAAGCTAACGAGCAATCGGTTATTAATCAACAAATGAAATTGGCTCTCGGGAAAATTGCCTTTTTACCTTTTGGAAAATTAATGGATCAATGGCGTTGGAAAGTGTTCTCCGGTGAAATTAAACCGGAAGATTACAACAAAGCCTGGTGGGAATTACGCACTCAATATCAGGGTATTACACCACCGGTTGAACGCACAGAACAAGATTTTGACGCAGGTGCAAAATACCATATAGCCGCCAATGTACCTTACACCCGCTATTTCATTGCGCATATTTTGCAATTCCAATTTCACAAGGCTCTATGCGATGCGGCTGGTTTCAAAGGCCCTTTGCATGAATGTTCAATTTACAACAGCAAAGAAGCTGGCAAAAAATTACAAACTATGCTCGCCGCCGGTGCTAGCAAACCCTGGCAAGATGTTTTGGAAGAGGCCATAGGCACCCGCCAAATGGACGGCTCCGCTATCATCGATTATTTTGCCCCGCTAATGCAATGGTTGGAAAAAGAAAACCAAGGGCAGGCCTGTGGCTGGTAAAACAACATACAAAAAAATAAATAAAAAAGCGGCTGGATAAACTCCAGCCGCTTTTTTATAGAGCGAATATAATTCAGTGGTTATTAAAATCCAATTTTCTGCAAGTGCGGATTATCCACCGTAACTTCCAGTGTTTTTATTTCTTCTAAAATAACCAGTCGCTCAGCTCCATTCATATCAATCTTTATGCATTCATCGCGTTGGTCATTGCGCTGTGTGTCTTGCGCAATGCCTTGAATGATGTCGCCCGACTTTAGTGTGAGTTTAATCGGGTAGTGATACATGCACACAATTTCAATATAGTCGTGTTGGTTGCAGCTGATCATATGGATGGTCCTCGCTTGGTTTAGAGCTAATTGCGAATTAAGGGTTTAAATAAGCCATAACGCCAATCGCGCATGGCCATTACGACTGTTACGCCATTGCGTTTATCAAGGGGGAGGGCTGCGTCCTGGTTGTTGAGGTCGTCAAACTCGCGAGCGATTTTTTTCAGTTTGCGCTGAAATTCGCCATTGCTCTGGGGCGACAACATGCCGTTGAGTACCAGCAGGCATTCGTCGCTGTCTTTAAATTCTGTTTTGAAATATTCCTGCCCAATTTTCTCCTGAAAGAAATGTTGAATAGGGCCGTTATTGCGCCAACTGAAGTTGGTGGCTACCAGTAGTTTGATTTTATTTTTCGGCAGTAACTCAATAATTTTTAATTTGTCGAGCCGCGCGAGTTTTTGTATACATACGGGTTCGCTCAGATTGTAAAAGGAGATTATATCTTCAAGGCTCCAGCGGTTTAGTACACACACAGTGATTAATAATAAAACCAGATCCCGAGTGATTTCCTCTTCTTGATCGGCGGTGAGTTGCTGCAAGCGCGGCTGCTGCTCATTCATCATTTGCACCAGATCAGAAATTTCCATGCCCATGATTTGACAAATCTGTTCAAGCCGCGCGAGGGAAATGGCCTGCTCAGAGAATAAGCGCTTGACGCTGGCCTCGGTCAAATCCAGTTTTGGTGCTATATCGGCATAGGTTAGCCCGTGAGCCTTGAGTGCTTTTTTTAGCGTGTTTAGCAGAGAGGCTATTTGCGGCACAGTGTCATCCCTATAAGTTAATAAATTCGTTCAGCTGGGTTTAAAACGAAACATGCGCAGGGTTAGTAGTAGTGCTGCACAACTTAATCCGGCAATTAATGCCGTCCAGAAACCGGATGCACCCATAGAAGCGCCGAGCCAATCCTCAAATGTCAGCACATACCCCAGCGGCAAACAAATTCCCCAGAACGAAAGCAACATAATCAGCATGGGAATTTGAGTGTCTTTATAACCGCGCTGTACACTAATCATCGTTACTTGAATTACATCGACTATTTGGAAAACGGCGGCAAGCATAAATAATTTTGTAGCGATGCTGAGTACTGCTAGGTCTGAGGTATAAAGGCTCGCCAAATAATCGCGCCCAAAAAATAAAATCGGGGCATTAACGCAGCTAATGCCAATGGCCAACAGCAATGAGCTGCGTGCCAACAGACGCGCTTCGTCATAATCTTTTGCGCCGACTAAAAAACTCACACGCAAGGTCAGTGCCATGCCCAAACTTAATGGCAGCATAAAAAACACGGAGGTCGCATTTAATACGATTTGGTGGCTGGCAACGGTAGTTGCGCCAAGCGGTGCTAAAAACAAAGCGATCATACAAAACATGCTGACTTCAACAAAAAGAGTGAAGCCTATGGGTAAACCGAGTCTCAATAGCTCTTTTATTTCCTGCTTATTGATTGCCACCCAATCGCCAATTAAATGAAAGTTTTTGTAGGTGCTGCTGCGGTTTAAATAGAGGATGAGCGCAATGGTCGCAATCCAGTTGGAAATACTGGTGGCCCAACCGCAGCCGATACCACCCATTGCGGGGAGCTGGAAAACAAGAAAATCAAACCCGTAAATAAAAATATAATTTAGCGGCAAATTTAACAGGGTGCTGAGTAGCGAAAACGCCATAATCACCCGTGTATGACCAAGGCCATCGGTCAAACCGCGCAGTGCGATCAGCAATAAGAGTGCAGGCACACCCCAGGAAAAAGCTTTGAGATAACCATCTGCAATAGCGGCGGTGGTTGCATCTAATTTTAAAATGGCAAGCACAGGCTGCACGTTGATTAGCAATAAAATCATCAGCACCATGGCGGCTAGTGCAATATAAATTCCCTGCCAGGTGGTAGGCATAATTTTGCGCACATCGCCTGCACCCAGGTGGCCAGAAATAATCGGCTGCAACGCACCCAGCACCCCAACAAAAAAGAGCAGCACCGGCACCCATAAACTGGTTCCTATGCCTACACCTGCCAAATCCTCCGCACTGGCGTGCCCGGCCATCACCGTATCAATTACCCCATTAGCCATCTGCGCCAGTTGTGCAATTAAAATTGGCATGCCCAGCAATGCGAGCTGTTTCCACTCAATGAGTGTGCGCTGCACAAGGCTTAGGTTGTGGTCGGGCAGGGGTTGGTCAGTGTTTGAAAGTTCCACAGGGTATCCGTTGTATGGGGCGGTTGGGCGTTGTATCTGAAAGGCTAAGTTGGCGATTTTAGCGGAAAAAGAGGGCTGCCTATGGAATAGGGTTAAAAATAGCTAGTGTTTTACTTTTTACGGGTTCTATCCGTATACTTGTTCAATGGCTGCCAATCAAGGCGGCATAAGTAGGTGGCTAATGAGCAAAGCACAGCGTTATGAAATTCAATGGGATGAAGAGACGCGCATTCTCGCCGAACGCGCGGCATCTGCGGCGGGTTACGCCAATATAAAGGCGTATCTAACCCATTTGATCCGCGAAGATGCCCCGCGAGTCCTCTCTCAGTATGCAGAACTCAAGGTTACTAGTGAGAACTTTGAACGCTTTATGGCAGCCTGCCAAAATCCCCCTACGGTGGGTTCAAAATTACAGGATGTAGCAAAATCTATGGCAAAGGATGGTATCTGGATTGAAACAAAGATCTGAATTTGTTCCCCTTAATACCACTCGGGTAGATGTAAAAACGTTTGATTGCGGCAAGGAGCCAATCAACCGGTTTTTGCACCGGTTCGCCGCCAAGCACATGGCATCAAGCCTAAGCGCAACTTTCATCCTGCCCTTTCGGCGGGAGGGGACGAGCACAACAGATAAATTGGGTGTTGCGGCATTTTATACTCTCGCCAATCAATCCCTCTCTCCTGAAAATATTCCAACCAATAAATCGCTCCCCCGATTCGAGACACCTGTCGTCCTTATGGCGCAGTTAGGTGTTAACAAGCAGCACCAGGGCCAAGGGCTCGGCGCAATAACTTTGGTCTCCGCACTGCAACATGCTTACAGTATTTCAACCAATCCAAGCGCGATTCCATCCTTTGGTGTAGTGTTGGATGCAATCGATGATGAGGCCTTGGATTTCTATAAGTCATTTGAGTTCTTTATCGAGTTCAGTGGAGACCCGAAAAGACTGTTTGTGCCGATGCAATCTATTGCTGCATTGTTGTAGGTGATTAACTACTTTGTGCCAAAAGTGAAAGCTTCGTCCTACACTGATGCCGATGATCAAATTTGAGTGATGGATGGGTGAATCCGTCCGGTATACCAAAAAAATCTATGTTAAATAAAAAATATTTTTTTATTTAACAACAGTTTTAAATTCTTCTATAGCCCTTGCAAATACAGGACATGAAGATTGGAAATTAGTATATACAACCAAGATTCGTGATAAGGGAGGGGCTTGCGAGGATTTAAGTGGCTGCTATGATGCGGGTTAAGGCAGTAATTTGCTGACACTCAAAAGAAAAACCCTAGGGGTAGAGCCTAGGGTCTTTTGGTAACTTAAACAATCAAACGTGGTGATTGCAAAAGCAGTACATTGCAAAATTTAATTCATTGCTCAAAAAAAAGCAATGAGTTAGAAACAATTATCGCCACATTTTATATGAAGCGAGGTGTACATGAAGATCAGCTTTGGTTTCTGTATAACCATCGATGAAGCATTTTTAAAAATGCTGATATCGTTGGTTTATCTTATTAGATAGGTAATGGGGGCATTGTCCCCATTCTGATTGCATCGACCAATAAGGAATAATTATCTGCATATGTTAGATGCGGTTTCTTCATTAGTAGGAGACCCAATCCACTTAATAACCGGCAATGCATTTTCATAATCCCCAATCTCAATCCGCGTACAACTCGCGTAATCAATCTGCAATTGTTTGAATAACGCTGCGTTGCGCCAATCCAAATGCAGTATGTGGGCGATAAGAATACGGATAACACCGCCGTGACAAACAACCACTTTATGCCCCGGTGTATTACTGCTGATAAGTTTTTCCCAGCTATTGATAATTCGAGTGGCAAATTCCGTGAGTGATTCACCTTGTGGTGGTTGCATAGAATCGGGTGTGTGCCAGAAGGCTTCGATGTTTTTCCATTCATCGCCTAGCTCATCAAATGGGATTCCATCCCAAATACCAAAATCCATTTCTTGTAAGTTGTCTTCCGTTTGCAGCGGGATGTGCTGCTGCGTGGAAAATTCCTGTGCGACTTGCAGGCAGCGAATTTTGGGTGAACTAATAAGTTGGGTGATGGGATTTTGCGTGTGTAGATTATTCAGTGCGCGGGTTAAATCGCTATGACCTACTGTACTGAGTGGGACATCGGTTTTGCCGTAAAGCGCGGCTGGGCCTGCAACTTTGCCGTGCCTTACTAAGGTGATGAGAGTTGCGCTGGGGATAAAAGTTGCGCTGGTGATGAGAGTTGCGCTCATTGTGTGGTGTCTTTTAAGGTTATTGGCAAACCGGCGGCGACAAATAAAACCTTATCGGCAATTTGTGCGAGTTGCTGATTTAATCTGCCTGCTTCATCGACAAATTTTCGGCTCACTTCACCCAGCGGAATAATGCCCAGCCCGACTTCATTGGCGACAAAAATGACCTCGGCTTTGTTTGCACTGAGGCTATTCACTAGTTCATCAAACAGCGCAGAAAAATCCTGGTCAGGATTTTCAAACAATTGGTTGTTTAGCCACAGGGTTAAACAATCTACCAAAATAGTGTGTGGCTGTTGCGTTTCTTCTTGCAGCGCAGCGGCTAAATCTAACGGGCATTCAAGCACGCGCCATTCGCTGGGGCGGTTGTGTTGATGATGTTCAATCCGCAGCGCCATTTCTTCGTCCAGTGCGGTGGCTGTGGCGATATAAACGACGGGTAATTGATTAGCACTCGCCAACTCTTGTGCAATACGAGATTTGCCGGAGCGGGCGCCGCCTAAGACTAAGGTGATCATAAAATTGCCGCCACTAATAAAGCATAAATAACCAGCTCACTAATCTGCTGCGCCGCACCTAAACAATCCCCGGTATAACCGCCAATTTGTTTTTGAAAATAATATTTTGCGGCGTAGCGAACCACAATTAATGTGGCGATGATTAACAACGCTTGTTGCCAATGAAGTAGAAAAAATACCGGTAGGCAAGTGGTTAACAAAATAATCAAATCCGTTTTCGATTGGTTGTTGGCCAGTGGTTTACTTTTACTGCCATCCTGCTCGGCCACGTAGCACATATCAAACACCAGGCTTGCAGCGACTGCGCGTGATAATGCGTAGGCAATCAATAGGCTTAGCGCGATTTGCGTATTTTCAACCAGCAAAACATATTTTCCTAACAGCGCCATCACCAATGCGGTTGCACCGTAAGTGCCGATGCGGCTGTCTTTCATAATGCTGAGTTTTTTCTCGCGCACAAAGGCGCCGCCAAAACCATCGGCGGTATCGGCGAGGCCGTCTTCGTGAAAAGCGCCGGTGAGTAATAAGCTAAATGCCATCGCCAGCCAAAGGCTGATTGAATTGGAAAAAAGATAATCAGCGGCCAGAAAAACCAATGCGACTAAACCACCCAATAACCAACCAACAAGCGTGAAGTAGCGGCTGGCGCGGTTGAGATTTTCCGGCGAGTATTCAATCCACGCAGGCATGGGAATACGGCTGAAAAACCCCAGCGCGAGAAAAAATAAATTGAGCTGTTGCTTCACACTTTTACACCGGCACTTTCGAAGGTTGCCATCTGATTGTAAAAACTCACTGCGGCTTGGATCAGTGGCAGCGCCAGCGCCGCGCCAGTGCCTTCGCCTAAACGCATGCCGAGGTTGAGCAGGGGTTTTGCGTCTAACATACGCAACATTAATTGATGACCGGCTTCTTCGGATTGGTGGGCGAAGATCATGTAATCCCGTGCGTGGGGATTAATGTGTACCGCCAGTAATGCCGCCGAGGTAACGATAAAGCCATCCACCACAATCAAGCGGCCAGCTTGTGCAGTGGCGAGCATGGCGCCGCAGATTTGGGCGATTTCAAAACCGCCGACTTCACACAAAATATTAAGCGGCGATTTGTCTTTAATTCGCACGATTGCCTGAGTTACCAGTGCGATTTTTTTTGCCAGTTGTGTCTCATCAATACCGGTGCCTAAACCGACGCAGGTGGCGACTGGTGCATCGCTAAGTGCGGCGAGGATTGCTGCCGCAGAGCTGCTATTGCCTATGCCCATTTCACCAAAGGCTAATAAATTTGAACCGGCGGCGATTTCGCTTTCGGCAAATTCCTTACCCAAAATAAGTGCGCGTTCGGCTTGCTCTAAGGTCATCGCCGGCTCGTGGGCAAAGTTGCGGGTG
>CAXAVL010000099.1:0-14637 GCA_963971905.1 uncultured Cellvibrio sp. | reverse complement strand
AGGCACAGCGAATATCATGGGTCATACAATCTTTAATGAACTGAAATACAGCTGTGCGCGCCTGTTCGACCGTCATATTGTGTAAATCGAGACGCGCATCGATTTGGTATTTTCCCATGCGCAAACTGCGGTAGACCCCGTGCTGCACACCATCGCGCTTAAACTCGATTACTGCGAGCGGATCCAGCGGCTCAACATATTCACCAGAGAGAAAGTTTTTATCTTTCTCCAATTCCGCTGTTGCGGCTTTACGGCGAGTTTCCACACTGGTTTTATCTTTATGCGGCGAAGCAAGGACGACTTTTTCTTCGACCTTAATGGGTTTTACATCCTTCATCTGCTGAAGGAATAAATCGGCGTCGGTGTTTTTCTCAGTCATAACAAAGGCGTGAAGCTAATATCGGGGGTGGAATTGTGCAGGATTTGGCAGCTAACTGGTAGCCCGAAATTCTCCCCCGAACACTTTATAAACGGGTATTGCTCACAAATGCAATTTGGGAACCATCTGGCGACCAACTGGGCACATTGATTGTGCCCTGCCCACCGTATACGTAGGCGATGATCTCCGGCTCACCTCCCTCCGCTGGCATTTCGCGCAGATAGACATGACGATAGAAAGGATGATCGCCTGGATCAATATCATCCATATAACTTAGAAAAACAATTTTTTTGCCGTCGGGTGAAATGTGCGGAAACCAATTGTTGTGATTATCAAATGTGAGCTGCTGCTGATTGCTGCCATCAGCATGCATGCGCCACAGCTGCATCATGCCAGTGCGATTGGAATTGAAGTAGATATATTTTCCATCGGGGCTGTATTCCGAACCATCATCGAGCCTCGCGGTATCCGTTAATTGTGTTTCTTTGCCGGTTTCAATATCAACTCGATAAATATCATATTCACCTTTGCGCTCACCGGTGAATATGAGCGATTTATCATCGGGCGAAAAACCATGCAAGTAAGAATGCCCCACACCTTTCAGAGTAATCCGTGTCGGCTTTTTGGAGCCGGTTATTGGCAAGGTATAAATTGTCGAGTGATTATTTTCCTCGGCGACATGATGGCTAATCCCAATTAATTTACCGCTCCAGGAAAGCACGTGATCATTATTATTGTTGTTGGCAAAACCTGACTCCAGCACCGAGCTTTTGCCGCGCTTGATATCAAAATTAAACAATAATCCTTTGGAGTTATAGATCAGCGTCTTACCATCCAGCGTCCAATTGGGTGCTTGAATTGAATCGGGCGAGCGATACACAATGCGCCGATTTTTGGTTTTCATATCCATAATTTCCAGATTACTGCCGATGTAATCTTTATAGGGCTGAAAATCTTTTGCCGCAGGAAGAATAATTCTTACATTAGAGAAAACTGCCGTTTCCACTGCATCTGGGTTATGCGCACACAAGCTCAGCCCAGCATAAATTTTTTCACCGAGTTTAATATGCGATACAGAGGTCACCTGAAACGGCTGCCCCATTTTTGCCGCACTCATGATGTAAGTATCGCCTCGACGCTCTAACTGAATCACATCGGGAGCTTTTATTGCCATCGGATACTCTTCCGTCTCACCGCCAGCCTGAGCACGAAATTGCAAAGAAGTTAGACCATCACCGTGCACTGTTGCATGCACATTGGGCGAGCCAGTATCAAGGCTCGTGCGCAAATTCCAACCGACTTTTCGATGCGGATCAACCCCGGCCCCCTCAAACGCAACATGGGCACGAAGAATAAAATCACCCGTCAATTGGGTGTAGGCGCAATGCAACTCATCTTCGCCCAGCCAGATATTTTTTCCTGAACCACTTATGCGGTATTGCTGCAAGGCCGAATCATAAAGCGCAGAGCCTTTATGTTTGACCGCACCTATATCACGGCTAGCGGAAAATTGGCCGATGGATTCTGCATGGGCAAACAAAGGAGGCAAAAAGCCGAGCAGAACAATCACCCATCGTTTAGCTATTCTTATCATCACTATCCCCTCAGTGGAAAATATTCGCCTTTTGGCTTGTAGATACTGCTCCACTTTGCCATCACAAGAGAAAGCTTTTACCGATTTTTACCTAAAAGTATCTTTTTTGTTGATGGGAATTTCATGAACTTAATAGCGCGCTTACTGATAAAAAACCACAAAAAAAAGGATGCAATTTCTTGCATCCTTTTAGAGGAGTATCTGCTGCCTTTACAACAGCATGGGATTATTTATTCACGCGTCTATTTGTTCGCGCGATTCTCAATCAACTCATTTACCACCGCTGGATCTGCGAGCGTTGAGGTATCGCCCAGTGAGTCCAGTTCGTTAGCCGCAATTTTGCGCAAGATACGACGCATAATTTTGCCTGAGCGGGTTTTCGGTAATCCCGGCGCCCATTGGATAACATCGGGGCGCGCAATTGCACCAATCTCTTTTACCACCAACGCCAGCAATTCTTTTTTCAATTCATCGCTTGGCTGTTCGCCGGCCATCAAGGTGACATAGGCGTAGATGCCTTGACCTTTGATATCGTGCGGATAACCAACTACTGCGGCTTCGGCGACTTTATCGTGCAGCACCAATGCGCTTTCGACTTCTGCCGTGCCCATACGGTGACCGGATACGTTGATTACATCGTCAACACGACCGGTAATCCAGTAGTAGCCATCGGCATCGCGGCGGGCGCCGTCGCCGGTGAAGTAGTAGCCGGGATAGGGGCTGTAATAGGTGTCGATGCAGCGCTGGTGATCGCCGTACACGGTGCGAATCTGACTCGGCCACGCAGCTTTAATGCAGAGGTTGCCCTCGCCTGCGCCAAGCACTTCTTTGCCGTCGACATCCAGTAATACTGGCTGTACACCAAAGAAAGGAAAAGTAGCTGAACCTGGCTTGAGGTCAATCGCGCCGGGCAAAGGGGTGAGCATGTGAGCGCCGGTTTCGGTTTGCCACCAGGTATCCATAATCGGGCAGCGGCTGTCGCCGACTATGCGGTAATACCACTCCCAGGCTTCCGGATTGATGGGTTCGCCCACGCTGCCGAGAATTTTTAAACTGGCGCGAGAGGTTTTGCTGACGTAATCGTTACCGGCACCCATCAAGGCGCGAATGGCGGTGGGGGCGGTATAGAAACTGTTTACACCGTGTTTGTCGATCACTTGCCAGCAGCGTGAAGCATCGGGATAAGTCGGCACACCTTCAAACATCAAAGTTGTCGCGCCATTGGTGAGCGGACCGTAAACGATATAACTGTGACCAGTTACCCAGCCCACATCGGCGGTGCACCAGTAGATATCACCTTCTTGATAATCAAATACGTATTTGTGGGTCATAGCCGCTTGCAGCAAATAACCACCCGTGGTGTGCAATACACCCTTAGGCTTGCCGGTCGAGCCGGAGGTGTAGAGGATAAACAGCGGGTCTTCGGAATCCATCACTTCTGGTTCGCACTCACTGGCCTGACGCTCAACCAGATCTTCGTACCAGAAGTCGCGCGTTTCATCCCAAGCCACATCGCCGCCGGTGCGTTTAACCACTATGCAAGTGTGTACGCCGGGGCATTGGGCGAGAGCGACATCCGCATTCTTTTTGAGCGGGACACGCTTGCCACCGCGCAAACCTTCATCGGAGGTGATTACAACTTGGCATTCAGCATCTTGAATACGGTCTTTTAAAGCTTCCGGCGAGAAACCACCAAATACGATGGAATGAATCGCACCGATACGGGTACAGGCGAGCATGGCATAGGCGGCTTCGGGAATCATCGGCATATAGATACAGACGCGATCGCCTTTTTTTACGCCGCGTTCGCGCAATGCATTGGCGAGACGACAAACTTGATCATGCAATTCTTGATAAGTTATAGACAAGTCTTCGGCAGGATCATCGCCTTCCCAGATGATGGCAGTTTGATTAGCGCGAGCCGGTAAATGGCGGTCAATACAGTTAACACTGACGTTCAGTTTACCGCCGACAAACCAACTCACTTCACCTTTGCGCAAATCACTTTTAGTCACTTGCGACCAAGGCTGCTGCCAAGTCAGGAAGCTGTTTGCCTGTTCTGCCCAAAAGGTATCGGGCGCGTTAATCGATTGGTCGTACATTTCCTTATAGCGCGCCAGATTGATCGCCGCGTTGGATTTGAAACTCTCGGGAACTGGATACAGGTGTACTTCTGACATGGTTTTATCTCACTGCCGTTATCTTGTTATTAATCGAGAAAATGACGCTGGATGAACCAAATGCCACCAGACATCACGCCATTAAGGTGCTGATAAGCTTAGCAGTTATAGCCCGCCCAGCTCAATGACAACGTTGTCCAATTTTTAATTTATTTCCCCCTCCAAACCTTAGGCCAAATACTTAAACCTAAACAATCGACCACTTTTTAATATTATTAATAGCAAATAACAATAAGGCAGAAGGGGCGAGAAAGTATTATCTATATAACCAGCAAAAAAGAATGCTTTATGTGCCACTAAAAGTGAAACGCCTCACCTTGCTCCTGCATCAACATGGCACTAACCCTTTAGTGAGAGCACCACTAGGATTAGACCGCTGAAGCGTTAGACCTGCCCGACAGGGACTTAATAACAACCAATCAACCGGAAGCCCGCAGCCTGACCCATCAGCATTAATCATCCTGGCCTAGGCCAAAAACAGCTCATATAACAACTCTAAATGAGGCAACTCACTATGTTTTCATTACCCAAGAACCGTCTTGGCAGAAACTTCTGTCGATGGATTATCGCCACCACAAGCTTGGTTGCAGCCAATAGCTTTGGTGCCACCCAGTGCCAAAACCCCACCCCCATTTGGGCCGATGAATTCAACGGCAATGCCGTAGATACCAGCAAATGGGAATTCCAAAACGGCGACGGCTGTAGTTACGGTATCTGTGGCTGGGGCAACAATGAGCTTCAGTCCTACCAAAGTGCCAATGCCACCGTTGCTAACGGTGTACTCACCATCCAAGCCAAAAAACAACGGGTGGGCTCCAAAGCCTACACCTCCGCGCGCCTGAGAACCTTAAATATGCCCAATGGCGGCCAGTGGAAAAACGGCCGCTTTGAAGCTCGCATCAAGCTCCCCAAAGGCTCAGGTATGTGGCCCGCGTTCTGGATGCTGCCAGCCAACACCAGTGTCGGCTGGCCCATGAGCGGTGAGATCGACATTATGGAGGCAACCGGTCAGGCCGATATGTTCGCCTTCGGCACCCTGCACTACGGTGAAGCCTGGCCCAACAACCAATGGACCAGCGGCCGCATCCTCAAGCAGCCAGACGCCTGGTCCGATGCTTTTCACACCTATGCCATCGAGTGGGAACCCAATGTCATACGCTGGTATGTGAATGATGTGCTCTACTCCACCAAAACCCCCGCCGACCTGGGCAACCCAAGCTGGTGGACCTTTGAAAATTACCAATACTATATGATTTTAAACCTTGCGGTAGGTGGAAACCTGGGCGGCTGGCTGGATGAAAGCATGTTGCCCCAAACCATGCAGGTGGACTATGTGCGGGTATACAACTATGGCAAGCCTAATCTCTCGGGCAAGCATCTAGTCGAAGCCAACAGCTCTGCGACCTATACGGTGATCGACGAGGCGGGTACCGGCAGCAGCTACTCATGGACTACACCAACCGGTCAAACCTCTTCCTCTAAATCCATCACCGTTAATTGGGGCACTCAAAGCGGCCCGGTGAATGTCACCGTCACCAACAGTTGCGGCTCCTATAACCTGAAATTGGATGTTTACGTAGCGCCCACTATGAGCCAGTCGCAGATTCATGATGACTATCAGCTCAATCGCAACCTGACGTACACCGAATGGACAGGTGTGTACAACCAAGCTGCGAGCAACCCAGCCCCAAATACCGTCAATAACTCAAGCGTAGTGGGAAGCTATGTTAGAAACAGCAGCTCGCAGTGGGACGTTATAGCCGCCACCACCACCCAGATTACCAATGCGGGTGACTTTGTGAATGGCACTAAAGCGTTTTATATGGATGTGTACACTGCAGCTCCAGTGGGCACTGAACTGCTGGTACAACTGGAAAGCAGTACCGCCACTGCCTCCAACTACCCCACTGGCAGACACTCCAAATATATTGCCCATACTACAGTGCGCAATGCCTGGCAGCGCCTGAAGTTTACCTTGGAAGATCGTCTCGATGGCGCCACCTCAAATACCGCGGTGAGCAAAGTCGTGCTGTTAATCGCCCCTAACACCTTTACCGGCGACACCTATTTCATTGATAACTTCAGCACCTATGCCGCTGGCAGCCCACCGCCTCCGCCACCACCTGCAGCCACTAGCATGAAGGTAGCTTCAATTGTGACCGGCACTGCATCAGCCTCCAAGGGCGCCAAGTTTGGTACCGCAACGGTTACTGTGCTCGACAATAACGGTAACCCTGTTGCCAACGCCAGTGTAACCGGCAATTTCAGCGGCTCCATTAACCAAAATGGCGCCTCAGCCGTTACTGGAGCAGATGGCAAAGCCAACCTGCAAACCACCAGCTCGGCGAGCGGTTCGGTAACGGTTAGCTTCTGCGTGAGCGCATTGAGCCATGCCAGCTTGAGCCACAACAGCGCTGCCAGCACTGGGCTTTGCCCATAACAGCCCCCTGTCCGGCCTAGGGCAGATCCCCCACCGGACACAGTCCAACAAAAAGCCCGCGTTATTAATAACGCGGGCTTTTTCGTAACATTTGTCCCGTCCTGAAATTTATTCGCTGTAACCATTCGGATTTTGCGATTGCCAGCGCCAGGCATCTTGCATCATGCGTGCAAGATCGTATTTCGCTGTCCAATCCAATTCGTTTTTCGCTTTAACTGGGTCGGCATAACAGCTGGCGATATCACCGGCACGACGCGGTACAATTTTGTACGGCACCGGGCGACCACTCGCCGCTTCGAACGCTTTAATCATCTGCAATACCGAATAACCGCAACCTGTACCCAGATTGTAAGCGCGGCAGCCAGTACCGGATTGGTCCAATCCCTTGAGCGCCGCAACATGGCCGTGAGCCAAATCCACTACATGGATGTAATCGCGCACACCGGTGCCATCGATAGTGTCGTAATCATCGCCAAACACACTTAACTCTTTGAGTTTGCCAATCGCCACTTGCGCCACATAGGGCAACAAGTTATTGGGGATTCCAGCGGGATCTTCGCCGATTAAGCCGCTTTCGTGCGCGCCCACCGGATTGAAGTAGCGCAGCAGCGAAATATTCCACTGGCTGTTGGGTGCCTCGGCGATATCGGTCAGGATTTCTTCAACGATAAGCTTGCTGCGGCCATAGGGATTAGTGGCAGAAGTGGCAAAACTTTCATCGATAGGCACAGAAACCGGGTCGCCATACACCGTGGCTGACGAGCTGAAGATCAGCTTCCAAACTTTAAACTCTTCCATCACTTCAGTGAGCGACAAAGTGCCCGCAACGTTGTAGCGGTAATATTTCATCGGGATTTGGTTGGATTCGCCCACTGCTTTCAATCCGGCAAAATGCATCACCGCAGCAAATGAATGCGCAGCAAACACGGTGCGCATGGCGTCTTTATCGTTGATATCCACTTCATAAAACACCGGCTCAACACCGGTAATCTGCGCTACACGCTTAAGCGATTCAGCGCTGCTATTACACAGATTATCCACCACCACCGGCAAATAACCGCTATTGATCAACTCAACACAGACATGGCTACCGATAAAACCGGCGCCGCCAGTAACAAGAATGGGGGAACGTGACATGCAAGATTCCTTATAGAGATGTAAGCCGTTGCGCGCGCATTGAACCAGAGTTCAGGCGGCAGTATAAGGGCTGAAGAAGAATCTTTTATTAAATCATATAATTATTATTTAAATAAGATGCGAATAACAAAAAGGCAAGCCGAAGCTTGCCTTTTGGATGAACGGTTTTAGTTAACTAAAACTTATTCGATTGGCAGACTAAACGCCACCACAAATTTAACCTCGTCATTTGCTCCAGCAACGTAATCAACGTCACCCATTGAGCCTTCCTCTGCGTCATCAATTACTTTACCGAGAGTGAAGCTAAGCTTGTCGTTGTATGCATAGGTCAGATCAACGTGAGACAAGTCTGATTCGTGCACGCCGTACTTAATAGAGAACGCACCAAAGGTCGCAGCCAAAGTCATGTAGTTGTAATCTTCAAGATCTTCCAAGCCTTCATAATAAGTGAATGCAATTGGACCGTAACCGATCATACCCACTACTTCAACCAGATCACCTGGATCAATTTCGCTGCTTGGATATGCATAAGTCCAAACGCTCAAATCGTAGCTAAAGTCACCTACTGAGTTACCGTAACCTGCATACAAGTCATATTCTTGACCGTTAGCGGCATCACCTGATGCACCCCATATACCAGCGTAAGCACCGCCGCCACTTACTTTCAGATCACCCCAAACCATTGGATCTCCAGCGCCGAGATCCAAACCACGCCAGTAGTACATGTTGGCTGCGCCAACAGCTGCAGAAACTTCAGCGTGTGCCGCTGGAACAGCAAAACCAGCCATAGCAGACAGAGCGATAGCACCAGCGATTAATTTTTGTTTCATCTTCATGAGTTCTTCCTCTTAATGGTCTTTACTAGTTAGTTTTGAGGCAGCTATTGATTTATCACACTAGCTTGACCAGGTTATTGCAGATACCACGCCAATTTTATTTTTTACTTTAAAATCATAATGTTACAAATTGAATACAAGATTGCATACTCAAAACAAAATAACCTCAAGCACAAGCATGGTGCACAAAAACCCAGCGCGCCACCCCGGCACGCACCAAAACAACTCATTTAAAACGAATCACATACTCTTTAATTTTTTGCAGCTCCTCCCGCGCACTGGCTCCCCCCTCTACGAGCGGAGGCTCAGCCAATTTACGCAGTAACCAAGCATTTAACGATGCTATAGCTGCACGAACCGACCATGGCAGATAAAGCAACAAAGCAAACAGCACAGTCACCACACCAACCAAGGTATGTGACGACAAATCCTCATCTGCTAATGCCTTGCCAATCACAATCGCCAATACCGGTGTCATCAAGGTGATAAGCGATACAACACTCGCCGATAAACGCTGCAAAATATAAAAAAACAACGCAGCCCCCACCAACGACCCTATGACCGCCAAATACATAATCGACGCACCCGACTTCACCGAAACCTGTTGCGGCAAAACGCCATCCATTAGCCACCAGCTTAATAACAAACCCGGCAATGAAAAGAGCAATGCACCACTGGCCTGCTGAAATGCATCAACACTTACCGCTTCTTGTTGGGTTAATTTTTTTACCCAAACACTGCTGAAACTAAACAAAACGCACGAAAGTAAAACACTGGCGATGCCATACACCGAACGGGTATCAAATTGTAATTGGTGATAAAAAATAACTACCAATCCAACCAAGGCCAATACCAAGGCCAGCACCTTTTTAAGCGTGAATGGATTTTGTTTTAACAGCAACAAGGTCATCAAACCAGTCGCAAAAGGGGTCAGCGCAAATATCACCGCCACCAAACCCGAGGGAATAAATTGCACGCCCCAATACACCACCGGCATGTTGGGAAAAATGCCGATAGAAGCGGCAAAATAAATGTGCCGATGCTGCCAATATGTGGCGAGGGATTTTCGCAACAGTCCGTGAATCAATAGTGCAATCGACAAGGCAATTGCCATACGCGCCACAGCGGCCGCAATAAAACTCAGACTATCGCTACTCCATTGAATAGCGAGCGGGGTAGTAGCCCAAATCAGCACTACTGAAAAATACGCAAATAACACAGCCACGGCATAACTCCTTATTGCCCATTGAGCAACTGACGAGAGAATGACCGCAGCGATAAATCAGCAAAACTGCCAATAAAAACTCAGCAAGCTACCAATAACAACCTAGCAAGCTTGGAGTAAAAACTGAAACCAAAAAACAAAAAGGCCGCAGTTTTTATGCTGCGGCCTTTGTTTATAACGATTATTCAACTAATCAACAAATTCCGCCCAACAACGCGCACAGACCACAAACCAAATCATTGGTCGTAGTGCGCGTGCGATATGCTTGGCGGTATAAATTGGATACATAATTAATTGATCTAAGGTTATGAAGATTTGTAAAACTGGAGCGAGATTAATTTAATTTCTGTTCAGCCACAAGACATATTTGCATTTTTTTTATGCAACTGATTCACCTATACTCTCAATCTTATTTTTAATGACTAAACGAAATGAAAACATACCTGGTTGGCGGCGCTGTCCGCGATAAATTATTAGGCCGCAATGTCACCGAAAAAGATTGGGTGGTAGTAGGCAGCAGCCCCGAGCAAATGCTCACCCAAGGCTTCACTCCAGTCGGTAAAGATTTTCCGGTATTCCTGCATCCGCAGACCAAAGAGGAATACGCCCTCGCCCGTACCGAGCGCAAAACAGGTAAAGGTTACGGCGGATTCAGTTTTTATTGTGGCGAAGAGGTGACACTGGAGGATGACCTTATCCGCCGCGACCTCACCATCAATGCCATGGCGGAAGATGAAAATGGCAATATCATCGACCCGTACAACGGCCAACAGGATCTAGCCGATAGACTGTTGCGCCATGTATCCCCCGCCTTCGCCGAAGACCCGGTGCGCATTTTGCGCATTGCGCGTTTTGCCGCGCGTTATCACACCCTGGGTTTTCGCGTTGCCAATGAAACCATCGCGCTCATGCAAACTATGGTCGCCAACGGCGAAGTGGATCATCTGGTCGCCGAACGCATTTGGAAAGAAACCGAGCGCGCACTGGGCGAGCCTCATCCGGAAATTTTTATTGAAGTGCTGCGCGCAAGCCATGCTTTGACGCGTTTATTTCCCGAAATCGATGCACTGTTTGGTGTGCCGCAAACTGCAATTCATCACCCTGAAATTGATACCGGCATTCACACCCTGATGAGCCTGCAGCAAGCAGTTAAACTATCGCCGAGCACCTGCGTGCGCTTTGCTACACTTCTACATGATCTAGGCAAGGCAACAACACCACAAGATGAGTGGCCAAGGCATATCGCCCATGAGGATCGCAGCTTGCCGCTGGTGAAAAAACTGTGCGAACGCATCGCAGCGCCAAAAGACTATAAAGACCTCGCCTTGATGGTGGCGCAATGGCATACCCACTGCCATCGCGCATTGGAATTAAAACCGGCAACCATATTAAAAGTGTTGCAATCCAATGATGCGTTTCGCCGGCCAGAACGTTTTGAACAATTTTTGCTGTGTTGTGAAGCAGACGCACGTGGCCGCACTGGCTTTGAACAACGAGAATACCCGCAGGCAGATTTTTTCCGTGCTGCATTCGTGGCAGCTCAGGCGGTTGATATACCCGCTATTCAGCAATGCGGTTTTAGCGGCAAAGAATTTGGGGATGAGGTTAATCGCCAGCGATTGCAAAATCTGCTTCAATTAAAAAATAATCGGTCAATCCCACCATCTGCGTAATTCTGTTTACCCACGAATTACGCAGCAGTAATACAGAGGTGAGCACATGCCAACAACAACTAAAGTGGCCCTGGTAACCGGTGCAGCCAAACGTATAGGCGCCGAAATTGCACGCCAACTACACCAAGAAAATTTTAATTTGGTGATTCATTA
The DNA here is from genome assembly GCA_963971905.1 of uncultured Cellvibrio sp. GTDB lineage: Bacteria > Pseudomonadota > Gammaproteobacteria > Pseudomonadales > Cellvibrionaceae > Cellvibrio. The sequence continues at coordinate 3,020 of CAXAVL010000099.1, read as the reverse complement.
CCACCATTCAGAAAAAGCGGCGCAAGCGCTGGTGGATGAGCTAAATGACCTGAGGGAAAAATCTGCCATTTGTATTGCGGCAGACCTCAATGATTTGGTGCAGATAGATAATCTTGCGGCACAGGCAGAGCAGCACTGGCAGCGATTTGATTTATTAGTTAACAATGCTTCCAGTTTTTATCCCACGCCTATCGGTGAAACCAGTGACAATGATTGGAATCAGCTCATTAATTCCAATCTCAAGGCTCCTTTTTTTCTCGCGCAGGCACTGGCGCCCGTCTTAAAAAAATATCACGGCTGCATCATCAATATCACCGACATTTATGCTGACAAGCCACTCAAAAAACACAGTGTTTATTCCATCGCTAAGGCGGGCAACGTCATGCTCACCAAAACACTCGCGCAGGAACTGGCGCCAGATGTACGCGTTAACGGCATAGCACCTGGTGCTATTCTCTGGCCAGACGATGATCATAAAAAACCGGAAGATCGGTTGTCCGACGAAAACAAAGAAAAAATGCTCGCCAAAATTCCACTGCAACAACGTGGACACGAACTGGACATTACACGCGCAATTTTATTTTTAGCGAAAGATGCACCTTACATCACCGGCCAAATACTCACGGTCGATGGTGGCCGCACAATTACTATTTAGCCTACAGAGCAGCTTAATACATGATAAGAACACAATTACTGACCGAGGCAGGTGAACTAATTACTGGCGGAGAAGAGCTAGTATCGCGCTGGCGCGAGGATCAAAGCGGATTTATCTGGATAGATTTAGTCGGTGAAGAAGCACCAACAGAAAAAGCGTTTTTGTTATCGATGAATTGCCACCCTCTCGCCGTTGAAGATGTGCAGCGCTTTCGGCACCCACCAAAAACCGAAACCTTTGATGATTACACCCTCATTCTCTATCGCGGAATCACCGAATTCAACAAAGACCTCACCATTCAGCAAATGACCATTGCGCTGTTTATCGGTGAACGCTGCCTAATTAGCTGTCATCCTCGCCACTCAATGGGGATTAATTATTATTGGGATAACACCCAAGCAGAAAACTTATTAGTGAGCCCCGGATTGCTCGCCTCTCGGATTATGAAATTCTCAGTGGGGCGCTATCTCGAAGCTATTCTTGCGTTTGAACCATCGCTCAATGAATTGGAAGATGCAATGCAGGAAAAGCCGAACGACGAAGTGATGCGCGAATTGATCAGCTACCAGTCGCGCCTGCGCAAGCTCAAGCGCATTTGCAGTTATCACGAAAAACTGATGACCAACTTATTGAAAGAAATTCCACAACGATTGATGGATAAAGACGGCGATATAGAGCACGCATTGCAAGATTTATTCGAGCGCTGCGAACGCCTGCATGGCTTGTGCACTATGTACTATGAAATTTGCGGCGATTTAATAAATGGTTACTTGTCGATTAGTTCACACCAACTGAACAACACCATGAAAGTATTAACCGTGATTACCGCGATTTTTGTTCCACTAACCTTTATTGCAGGTATTTACGGCATGAACTTCGTAAACATGCCGGAATTACAGGCGCCCAATGGATATTTCTATGCTCTAGGCTCAATGCTAATCATTGCCGCAGGCTGTGGCATTGTGGCTTACAAAAAGTGGTGGTAAAAATTATCCTGCAGACGAAATAAGTTTTCCCTGCCACTCAAAATCAATCGCCCACAAGGATTGTGAAGCCTGATCATAGCTTGCCCATAACTCTTGATAAGTCACTTGTAACTGCGGGTGTTTAATCTGCGCTGCGATTTCTGCCAGAGGCAATAACACAAAAGCATTCTGGGTGATTTCTGCGCGCGGCAATTCCACTCCTGCGTCAACACCCACAAAATCACCGTAAGTTAAAATATCTATATCCAAGGTACGCGGGCTGAATTTGGGGCCGCTTCGCTTGCGGCCATTATCATCTTCAATACGTTTTAAGGTTTCCGATAACTCAGCAATGGATAAATTTGTATTCGCACCAACCACCAGATTAAAAAAATGACTACCCGCAAAACCGACGGATTCACTTTCATAAACTGACGACACTTGCAGCTCACCAAACAATTCAGCGAGTGCATCTAACGCCGCCGTAATATTTTTGTGGCGCTCCACATTGCTACCGAGGCTTAAATAGATTGCCGTCATTCGGGCAGTGCTCCCGGTTTTTGGCCGCGCTCAATTAACAAACCTACATCGCGCGCGCCGCGAATTGCACCCGGTTTACTTAAACGCAAACGCAACCAGGGCACATTAAATTCAGTGCGAATCACTTGCGCAATTTCTTCTGCTAATGTTTCCACCAATAGCGCATTGCGATTTTCAACATAGGCAATCAAGCGCTTGGAGACCGCTTTGTAATTCAAAGCAAATTGAATATCGTCTGTTGCGGCGGCTTGGCGAATATCGCTCGCCATTTCCAAATCGATACTCACGGTTTGGCGCACTTCGCGCTCCCAGTCGTAAATGCCGATAATCGTATCGATACGCAAATCGCGAATGTAAACAATATCCATAGAAAACTTCTTGTTAAAGTGAAGAGAGTGTATTGAGCGGCCAGCGCGCTTTTACATTAATTGCCAAACCTTCGTGCTGGCCAGCAAGCAAGCGCTGACAACCGGCGTAGGCGATCATGGCGCCGTTGTCGGTACAAAATTCATGGCGGGCGTAAAATACTTTTGCGCCGATTTTAGCGAGGCTCACATCCAAATCTGCGCGCAATTTTTTATTGGCAGAAACACCGCCGGCAATCACCAGAGTTTTCATACCAGTTTGTTCAAGCGCACGTTTGCATTTAATCACCAGCGTATCGACCACTGCCGCCTGAAACGCGTTAGCGATATCGGCACAGGTTTGATCGTCGGGCAAACCATTGGCTTGTTTGTTGGCATTAACGGTGGTGAGTGTGGCGGTTTTTAATCCACTAAAGCTGAAATCCAAACCGGGGCGATCTACCATAGGGCGCGGAAATTTAAAGCGTCCTTCATTGCCTTGTTCGGCAAGTTTGG
>CAXAVL010000098.1:0-14654 GCA_963971905.1 uncultured Cellvibrio sp. | reverse complement strand
AGGGCACTACCGCTGTGATGCGACCGGCAGACGCGCGACGCAGTGCATCGACCATGACAATTAATTCCATCAGATTGTCATTGGTGGGGGCGCAGGTGGGCTGCACTACAAACACATCGCGACCGCGCACGTTGTCGTGCAGTTCTACGGCGATTTCGCCATCAGAAAATTGCGAAACAGAAACATTGCCGAGTGGCATACCCAGGTGATCCACAATTTTTTGTGCGAGATCCGGATTTGCGTTGCCGGTAAAGACCATTAAGTCAGTCACGTCAGATACCTTTTGGTGATGGCTGGGGTGATTGCAGGTGGTAAAAAGCCAGAGCCGATATTGTCTGTCTGCGCAAAGCAGTGTTTTTTACCCTAGGAAATTTCGGGCTAGAGCGCAGATTCAGCAGTATCAAAAGGGAATTAATCAGAATGGTCATCGTTTAGGGTTCGTGTTAGTGGTGCGAATTAAATGGTGAACACACCTGAAACAATGACTTAAAAATAGATGGCAGGGGCGGAAGGACTCGAACCTACGAATGGCGGGATCAAAACCCGCTGCCTTACCACTTGGCGACGCCCCTATTGTGTTTAAAACACAGTTCTTGACTAGTCTGACGGAAGGAAGTTGTAGAGCGGTGATTGGTTTACACCTTGTGCTACAAAACCGGGTAGATTGTTGGGCAATTTTGCCTGCACCTTAAGTGCTTCTTCTACCGACTCAAAGCTTGCAAATACGCAGGCTCCGGTTCCCGTCATTCGTGCGTTGCGATCAAATTTCTGTAACCAGATGAGTGCGTTATCAACTTGCGGATAGAGCTTTCTCACCAAGGCTTCGCAGTCATTTTTACCGCCCCGCTCAAGGAAGGCCGCCACTTTAATGGCCGAAGTATCTCTTGTCAAATCTTTGTTAGAAAAAATTTCAGCAGTGGATACGTGACAATCAGGTTGTATAACCAAAAACCATTTTGGCGACATTTTGATAGCTTCCAATGCCTCCCCAACACCTTCTGCCCAAGCGGTTTGGGCGTTTATAAACACCGGCACGTCGGCGCCGAGTTGCAATCCGATCGTTTGCAGTTGATTTCTGCTCAGGCCGCAGCCCCATAAATGGTTGAGGGCGACCAGAGTTGTTGCGGCATTGCTGCTGCCGCCCCCTATGCCACCTCCCATCGGCAGGCATTTTTGCAGTTGGATATCGACACCTGCCGTGGCGGGTTTGTAGGCTTCCAGTGTGCGCACTGCTTTGATAATCAGATTTTGCTCAAAACCGACACCGGGTAATTCCGGCGCAAGCGTGATTTGACCATCGCTGCGGGTAGTAAAGGTGAGGGTATCGCCGTAATCCAGCAATTGAAAAAGGGTCTGCAGGTTGTGGTAGCCGTCCGGACGGCGGCCGGTGATGTGCAAAAACAAATTGAGTTTGGCGGGGGAGAGCAAGGTCAGGCTAGTCATTGGCGTTAATCCTGTGCGCCCAGGTGCCAAGTGCGAATCACCAGTATTAAACGTACATCCTCATATTCAGCGGTGATTTTTCCCGGCAACGGCAAAATAACGCCATTGAAGGTGTGATCGCGGTAGTTGCTGTAATTAATACTCCAGCCGCCTTGAATCAATTGGGCGATCAGGCCGCTTTCGTTCTGTTGCAGATGAGTGATGCGCAATTTGGGCGCGGGCACGCCGCGTACCCAATAGGCAAGCTGGGCGACCGGTAGGGTCCAGCCAGCAGACTTTTTGATTAAGGCCTCGGCGGTTTTGGCTTCTTGCGCCGGTTCGCCGCTTTGTTCAAGGCGTACCTTTTCCGGCGTGCCGGTGATAATCATGCTTTTTTGTCCGAGCGGGCCGCTGAGGTTGATCTGGTAATGGGCGAGTTGTTGCACCCATTTGACGCTCGCGCTACCGCTGTCGTCTGCGGTGCGGATGCCCAATTTGCCGCTCAGTTGCCAGTCGTTAATTGCTTGCAGTTGACGCTGATGCTCAATCACATCCTCTGGCGGTGTCAGTGAGCCGCGATGGACGCAGCCGCTAATGAATAGCAGTGATAAAAGTAACAGTAGGCTGCGTTGCATCATAAATCGGCCTTGAGGCGATTGAGTGTTTCTTGAATGACTGGATCATTGGGGGCGTGTTTTATGCCCTCTTGCCAGACTTGGCGGGCCTCAGCTTTGTTACCCAATTGCCACAAAATTTCACCCAGGTGAGCGCTGATTTCGGCGTTGGGGCCAGCGGTATAAGCCTTGCGTAACAGGGGCAACGCCTCGGCGTATTTGCCGGTGCGGTAGTGCAGCCAGCCCATCGAGTCGAGAATAGCTGGGTCGTTAGGCTGCAGTTGCATGGCTTTTTCCAGCAGGCTGCGCGCTTCGGCAAAACGCTGGGTGCGGTCTGCCAATATATAGCCCAGCGAGTTGAGTGCGGCGGCATTGTCGGGTTGCTGTTTTAATATCTGGCGCAGGTCGCGCTCGGCGGCGGCGATGCGGTCGCGCTGGTGATTGAGCATGGCGCGGGCAAACAGCAAGCGGGTGCTGGTGGCAAAATTGGCGAGCCCCTCGCTAAACACACTATCGGCTTGGGGCAGATGATTGTGCTTTATCAGGGTTTGACCGTGCAGTACGTAGAGCACTTCGCCCTGCTCGGGGAAGCGCAGGCGCAGGCGATTCATGTGTTGCTGGGCGCTGAGAAAATCTTGCTGGCGCACGAAAATATCCAGCAGGCTGATGGTCGCCGGCAGAAAATCATTGCCGCTTTCCACCTGCAAGTAGTGAATGATGGCCTCTGGTAGATCGTGCTGCGCCTCAGCCATGCGCCCTAAATAATAATGCGCAGTGGAAATATGCAGGTCGCGATCCAGCAGCGATTCAAATGACTTGTGTGCGGTTTCCAGATCTTTGCGTTCCAGTGCAATTATCCCGAGTGACAGGAGCAGGTCGCCATTGTCGGGCAGCTGTTGGGTGAGGATTGTAAATTGCTCCTGCGCCAGCGCCATATCGTAATGGGTCAGGATGCGGGCGTACTGTTGGCGTAGGCTGGTGTTGTCAGGGTAGAACTCCAGCAGATCGGCCATTTTGGCAATCGCTTCCTGATCGCGTTTCATCTGATGCAGCAAGTTGGCCTCAAGGATGGCGGCCGGAATACTGCGCGGGTGTATTTTGAGTGTCTGCTGGACTAGATCCATAGCTTCGTCGTATTTGCCCTGCTGTTGCAGCAGTATTCCTGTGCCCACCATAAGCTGCTCATCTTCAGGATGGCTTTGCCGTTGGGTCACAAAATCATTGAGCAGTGCGGTTCGCTCCGCCTCCCCGAGACTGGCTGCGTTGGCGGCAATATTTTGGAAAAGCGGCTCCCCACCTTCATCCAGCAAGCGGCGCGAATACTCAAATGCCTCGCGCAGTTGGCCGGTTTGCATATAGGCCATAGAGGTATTGGCCAAGGCGTCTTTATCGTAGGGCGCGGCTTGAACCCAGATGCGCGCCATTTCCAGTGCCGCGGGGTTGTCACCCAGATAGCGCGCAATCATGGTGGCGCGCTCGGCAATCTGCGGATCGCGGGTTTCGCGCGCCTGCTGCACATAATTGCTTAGGGCGACATCATATTGCGCGCGGCTACCGGCGATTTCCGCGGCAAGTAATGAATAAAGTGTTTCGGTAGGAAAAGGTCTGGTTGGTGTCTGAATTAGTATTTCCGGCTGGGGTTCGGGGGCCGCAACCGTGCGGGCTGACTGCAAGCTGCAACCACTTAGCACCCAGTAAAGGGTCATGCTCGACAGGATAATAGGGCGGTGTTTGATCATGCGTGACCGGTAGTGGAGCGGATGAATGGACGCAAACCAGATTGCGCGGCCAGACATCATAAACGCGAAGTTGAATGATAAAAAGGGCGTTTTGGTAATGCTGTGAAAAGATCCCGTCATCACCCATGTGGATGCATGCTGGTTAAAGCCCGGTGCGGTGCGCCAGTGCTGGGCGGGTATCGATAAGGCGGCGGGTTTCAATAAAGGTTTGTTGAATCAGGTAAGCATCACCACTGGCGCGGTGGCGCTGGATGTCGAGGTGCCTTTCCAGCTTTTGTTTGGTTTTGTCCCACAGTAGCAATTGCGCCTCGGTGGAAATGAGTTCGATTGGACTCAGGTGAAAGCTCGGGTTCATTCGTGCGGCAAAAAACAAGCGATTGAGCCAGGGGCTGTCGTGCGCCCAGGCGTCGCTGTAAGCGGTTATCTCGGCAAGGAATTCGTTCAGTTCGGCGCAGATTTCTCTCGGCGATCTGCCGCGATTTTCGATGAGTTTGCGGGTAATCCCGTGAATTGCCTGGGCGCTGTCGCTCCAGTGATCCCATTCAGGTTGCGGAGCGATTAATGCGCAGTAGCGCTCACCATTGGTTTTGACCACACCGATTTCAATCGGGTAACTGCGCGAACCAAAGCCTGAGGCTTCGATGTCAATTATGGTTGGGTGGGACGGTTTTCGCATAGGGCGGCTCCAAATTGTATCTATGGTTGAGTATAGAGGGTGATGTTCAGGGCGATGAATCGGCTTAATAGCACCCCTTTATTGCAGGATTAGGTGCTTGCCTCTTGTCACGCTCCCTCTGTGACCGGACAATACCGCCCTTCGGCATACGCTCCCCCTAAAACAATTAGTCCGACACATGACCCTGTTAGCCTTTGGCATCAACCATACCACCGCCCCACTTGCCCTGCGCGAGCGGGTTGCGTTCGCGCCGGAGAATTTGCACGGTGCTATGCAGGAAGCCTGTGCCCACGCGGGTTTGAGCGAAGTGGCCATACTCTCCACCTGCAATCGCACCGAAATTTATGCGGCGAGCGAAAGCGATGCGACGGCGATTCAGCAGTGGTTGGTTGATCACACCGCGATTAATGCGGCAGATTTGGCCAACAGCTACTACTGCTATCAGGATCACGAAGCCGTGCGCCATATGATGAAAGTAGCGGGCGGACTCGATTCGCTGGTGCTGGGTGAACCGCAAATTTTAGGCCAAATGAAATCAGCCTTTGCATTTGCCAAGGAGGCGGGCACTTTAGGGGCAGAATTGCATGCTACGTTTCAGCAGGTTTTTCATATCGCCAAGCGTGTGCGCACCGAGACGGCGATTGGCGAGAATCCGGTTTCAGTTGCCTATGCGGCGGTCAGCCTTGCGCAGCAAATTTTCTCTAACTTAAAAGAAGATACCGCGCTCCTGATTGGTGCAGGTGAGACTATTGAACTGGTCGCGCGCCATTTAGTAGAGCAGGGCATCAAACATATTATTGTTGCCAACCGCACGCTTGATCGCGCCCAGCGTCTTGCGCGCGAATTTAATGGCGAGGCAATTTTGCTCGCCGATATTCCCGAGCAATTGCATCGCGCCGATTTGGTCATTTCATCCACCGCCAGTCAATTGCCGCTGCTCGGCAAAGGCGCGGTGGAATCGGCGCTGAAAAAGCGCAAACACAAACCCATGTTTATGCTCGATATAGCCGTGCCGCGCGATATCGAAGAGCAAGTGGGCGAGTTGGATGATGTGTATCTCTACACCGTGGATGACTTGCACGCGGTGATTGATGAAAACAAAAAATCCCGTGTTGCGGCGGCCGATCAGGCGGAAGAAATTATTACTCAGGGCGTGGAATTGTTTTTGCGCCAGCAGCGCGCGCTTAACGCGGTCGAAACAGTAAAAGCCTATCGCCATAAGGCGGAGCAACTGCGTGATGCAGAGTTGGAAAAGGCGCTGCGCAGTTTGCACACAGGTGCAAACCCCGAGCAAGTGTTGCAACTATTTGCACGCAATCTCACCAATAAATTGATTCATTCGCCCACTACGGTTTTAAAAGAGGCGAGTGCCAGTTCGCGCCACCATGTTATTCAAGTTGCACAAGAGCTATTTGATTTATCGCTTAACGCTGAAGCCTTAAACACAGCGCAAGAATCTGTTAACCCTGCTGCTGAACTTAGCAGTGATGCAAGTGAGTCATAATGAAAGCATCAATTTTAGAAAAACTGGATCGCCTGAAAGAGCGCTATGAAGAAGTGAGCGCAATGCTGTCGGAAGCCGACATCATCAACAATCAAAATAAATTTCGCGATCTCTCCAAAGAGTACGCCGAATTAGAGCCGGTGGTGCAGGGCTATCAAAACTATTTGAACCTGCTCGCTAATATCGAAGAGGCTAAACACCTGCTGGTGGATGGCGACGCCGATATGAAAGAAATGGCCGAAGAAGAGTTGAAAGACTGCACTGCGCAACTTGAGCCCATGCAGTTGGAATTGCAAAAACTCTTGCTGCCAAAAGATCCTAATGACGAGAAAAACTGTTACCTCGAAATTCGCGCCGGTACCGGTGGCGATGAGGCGGCGATTTTCTCTGGCGATTTATTCCGCATGTATTCGCGCTACGCTGAAAATCAAGGTTGGCGTGTGGAAGTTTTGAGCCAAAACGAAGGCGAACACGGCGGCTTTAAAGAAATTATTTCGTTGGTGAGCGGCCAAGGTGTTTATTCAAAATTAAAATTTGAATCGGGCGCGCATCGGGTACAGCGTGTACCGGAAACTGAATCCCAGGGCCGTATCCATACGTCTGCTTGCACTGTGGCAGTAATGCCGGAAGCGGATGAAATGGAAGAGATTAATATCAACAAAGCAGATTTGCGTATCGACACCTTTCGCGCGTCCGGTGCCGGTGGTCAGCACGTTAACAAAACCGATTCGGCGATTCGTATTGTGCACATTCCCACCGGTTTAGTAATTGAATGCCAGGATGAGCGCTCGCAACACAAAAACCGCGCCCGCGCGATGAGTTTGCTGGCGACCAAATTAAAACAGGCGCAGGAAGATGCCGCGCACAAAACCATGTCAGATGAGCGCCGAAGTTTGGTGGGTTCAGGCGATCGCTCCGAGCGAATACGCACTTACAACTACCCGCAAGGCCGCGTGACCGATCACCGTATCAACCTGACTTTGTATTCGCTGGATGCAATTATGCAAGGCGATTTGAATCCGGTTGTCGATCCACTTGCTCATGAATACCAAGCAGATCAATTGGCGGCGATTGCGGATTGATTTTTTTTCGTAGGATGGGTGGAGCCTAAGCGATACCCATCGCAATTTAATCAGGGCGGTGGGTATCGCTTGCGCTCCACCCACCCTACGGGAATACATGAACACAACCTCCATTGCACAATGTCTGCAACTTGCAAGCGAACTCGAATCCATTAGCGACTCTGCACGCTTAGATATCGAATTGCTGCTCTGCCATATCCTGCAAAAAAATCGCACTTATCTTTTTACTTGGCCAGAAAAAGTGTTATCGCCAGAACAAGCTGAGCAATTTTCACAATTTTTTTCGCGGCGAAAATCCGGCGAGCCGATTGCGCATATTCTCGGTCAGCGCGAGTTTTGGTCGCTGCCCCTCGCCGTTAATAATTCCACGCTAATTCCGCGCCCGGATACCGAGCTGCTAGTGGAAACTGTGTTGCAATTATTCAGTGATGATCCCGCCCAACAAATCCGCCGCTGCCTCGATTTGGGTACGGGCACAGGTGCGATTGTGTTGGCGCTGGCGAGTGAAAAACCGCACTGGCAATTAGTGGGGGTGGATAAATCAGCAGACGCGGTTGCGCTTGCCGAAACCAATCGCCGCGAATTGCAATTTGATCAGGTGCAAATACTGCAGAGCGATTGGTTTACTGCACCGGCGTTACAAGGAGATGCAACCGGCGCGCAACAATTTGATGTTATCGTCAGCAATCCACCTTATATCGACCCGCAAGATCCACACTTGGAACAGGGCGATGTGCGCTTTGAACCGCGTTCAGCATTAATTGCGGACAATCATGGTTTGGCGGATATCGAAGTCATCATTCAACAAAGTTGGGACTATCTGCGCGCACAAGGCTGGCTGTTGTTAGAGCATGGTTATGATCAAGCAGCCGCAGTGCGCGGCTTGTTAACAGTGCGCGGTTTTGTGCAAGTTGAAACCCGCCGCGATTTAGGTGGCAATGAGCGCGTGACCTTGGGTAGAAAAGGGGAGCCAGTGTGAACGACGAACAACTACTGCGTTACTCGCGCCAAATCATGCTGCCCGATGTGGATTTGGACGGGCAGGAAAAATTACTCGCCGCGCGGGTATTAATTATCGGTCTCGGCGGATTGGGTTCACCGGTTGCCATGTATTTGGCAGCGGCGGGTGTTGGTCATCTCACTCTGGTGGATTTTGACTCGGTTGATCTGAGCAATTTGCAGCGGCAAATTGTGCACATCAATGCGCGCATGGGGGTAAACAAAGCAGCTTCGGCCGCGCAAAGTGTACGCGAATTAAATCCCGATGTAGCGATTACTTGCATCGAAACATTATTAACGGCAGATGAGCTTGCCGAACAAGTAAAGCAGGCAAGTGTTGTTGTCGATTGCAGTGATAATTTTCAAACTCGCTTTGCGATTAATGCTGCTTGTGTTGCGGCAAGAGTTCCGTTGGTATCCGGCGCAGCCATTAGGTTGGAGGGTCAGATAGCCGTATTTGATTCGCGCAGTGAAACCAGCCCGTGTTATCGCTGTTTGTATGAAGAAGATAGCGACGATTTAACCTGTGCAGCAAATGGTGTCTTAGCGCCTTTGGTTGGCATTATCGGCTCCATGCAGGCGCTGGAAGCCATTAAATTGATTTGCGGTTTTGGCTCCAATCTCGCCGGGCGTTTGCTGTTGCTGGATGCGCGCCACAGCCAATGGCGCGAATTAAAATTACCCAAAGATCACAACTGCCCGGTATGTAGCCAACGTGTGTCTGAATAAAGCGTAAGGCTGTGTAAAGGGCTTGTTTTTTATCATTGCGTCTTTATATTGGCGCTAACAAAATCTCTCCGAATAAAAGGTGTAAGCATGAACGATGTTCCTCCTGTATACAAAACCGGTTTTTTTCCAAAACTGATTTTCAGCTCGCGTTGGTTGCAATTGCCGTTGTACTTGGGCTTGATCATTGCGCAGTGCGCTTATGTTTTTTTGTTTCTTAAAGAGCTCGCGCACTTGGTGCTGGATGTTAACTCGCTCTCCGAACAAACCATCATGCTGATTGTGTTGGGTTTGATTGATGTGGTGATGATTTCCAACTTGCTGGTAATGGTGATTGTCGGTGGTTATGAAACCTTTGTATCACGCTTGCGCTTGCAGGGACATCCAGATCAGCCTGAATGGTTAAGTCATGTCAACGCAACTGTGTTAAAAGTTAAATTAGCGATGGCGATTATCGGCATATCCTCAATCCATTTGTTAAAAACGTTTATCGAAGCCGGTAATATCGGCATGCCGGGCGCTAAGTTCACCGAAGCTGGTGTAATGTGGCAAACCATTATTCATATGACGTTTATTTTCTCTGCGATTGGTATTGCTTACACAGATTTGTTGATGCAGAAAGTAAGTTCTGCCAATAAGATTAAACATTAATTTTCGGCGATGGGTGAAGCGCAAACTACATCCATTGGTTGGTAGCAGTATCGGCAATTGTAAAATCCAATAACAGGAGTTTGATATGAATGTTGAAGTGGGTGGTTTTTTTGGTCTGTTACTGCTGATTTGTGTGATCTACGCAATTATCAAAACAGTGCAAAGTAAAGCGGGTACAGGTACCAAAGTTATTTGGGTGGTGGTGTTATTGCTCTTGCCATTTCTGGGCTTTATTTTGTGGTTATTGTTTGGCCCCAAGTAACGCGTGATGGGTATCGCTTAGGCTCCACCCATCCTACGTTTTAACTGCTTTTAGTTAAAAAATCCTGCTTTTAATTCTGCGTGTTGCTCTGCTTTTAAGCGTGGGCCAAATTGGCTCACGACTTTTGCGGCGGCGCGGTTGGCGAATTCGGCGGCTGTTTTAAAATCTTTTCCGTTATTGATTGCATACAAAAATGCACCGGCAAACATATCGCCCGCACCATTGGTGTCGATGGCTGTTACGGCGGGTGCAGCGACCTTAATCAAGGTTTCACCATCAAATACCAGTGCGCCTTCGCTGCCGCAGGTAATGGCAAATTGTTTGCAGTATTGTTTTAATGCTTCGCTTGCAGCTTCAATAGTTTTGGTTTGGGTGAAGCCGATTGCTTCATCGCGATTGCAGAAAATCAAATCTACACCGCTGCCAATCATTTCCACTAAGCCGTCACGAAAAAATTGCACCATCGCTGGGTCAGATAAACTTAGCGCCGTTTTGGTGCTGTTCGCTTCTGCGTGTTGGCGCAATTCAATTGCCGCAGCGCGGCCAGTGGGCGAGGTGACTAAATAACCTTCGACGTAGACGTAATGGGACTGCGCAATTGCAGCCACATCTAATTCATTGACCGACAAGGTTTCGCTGATGCCGAGAAAGGTATTCATGGTGCGTTCAGCGTCAGGTGTAATCATCACCAAACATTTGCCGGTGATGCCCACGGGTGGGGTGATATGCGCAGGGGTGGCGACACCGGCAGCGTGAATATCGTTTAAATAAAACTCACCGTTTTCATCATTGGCAACTTTGCAGGAAAAAAAATTGGGTGAACCAAAATAACCGGCGGCGATAATACTGTTGGCCGCCGAGCCACCGCTGGCGCGATGTGATGCAACCAAGTGATCTTGCAGATAAGTGATCAATGCATTCTGGCGCGCTTCATCAACCAGTGTCATGACTCCTTTGGTCACTGCCATGGTGGTGAGATCGGCATCGGTCAGGGTGATTTCAGTATCGACCAGCGCTGCGCCTATGCCGTAAATATGGTATTGCTTGTTCATGGATGTGACCTTGTGGATGAAGTGATCGATTTCAGGATTGTGCCGCATTATGCAAAATTCATGGTGCACGATAAAGCGGAAGCGTGTTTTTCGCACCCAAGTACTTTTATTTTGTTTCGCATTCGTCAGGCGTGGCGGTTAAACTGCCACCCGAATTTTTTGCACCTAATGCATTCCTTTTATTTGTTTTAACCCTACTAAAGACCGCTTATGACTAAACGCCGCCCTACTAACCGTCGCACTAAAACCTCCGGTTCTGCTCCCCGTCGTGGCTGGGCGCTGGCGCGCTTGTGGATATTTTATGGCTTGTTGTTGATGGTGGCATTGGTGGGAATCTGGACGTTGTATCTGGATTCGGTGGTGCGGGAAAAATTTGAAGGCAAAAAGTGGGCGCTGCCCGCGCGAGTTTATGCGCGGCCACTGGAGTTGTATCAGGGGCAATCCCTGACTCCGGCACTGTTTGAGCAGGAGTTGCGCGCACTCGGCTATCGCTTTGAAAATAATGCCAACACACCCGGACAAGTGTTGAAAAAAGTCAGCGCAGGCTCACATGAAGTGGTGTATCACATTCACAGCCGCGGTTTTGACTTTTGGGATAAAAAAGAAGTTGCGCGTAAATTTATGCTGCGTGTTAACCATGACCGCGTGCAGGGTTTGATTGATTTGGCCGGTGCCGATTTACCACTGGTGCGTATGGAGCCAGAGGAGATTGGCGGTTTTTATCCGGCCGATAAAGAAGATCGCCTGCTGGTGCGGCTCAGTGATTTACCGCCACTGCTGGGTGAAACCCTGTTGGCAGTAGAAGACAAAAACTTTCTCGATCACCACGGCGTATCACCCTTGGCGATTATGCGTGCGGCTTGGCTCAATGCGACGCGCAGTGAGGGTGGCTTACAAGGTGGCAGCACGATCACGCAACAATTGGTGAAAAACTTTTATCTCACCAATGAGCGCAGTGTGCTGCGCCGCAAAATTCCTGAAGCGATTATGGCGATGTTGCTGGAGGTGCATTACAGCAAGTCGGAAATTTTAGAAACTTACATCAACGAGATTTTTTTAGGCCAGAGTGGCGACCGTGAAATTCACGGCTTTGCACTGGCGGCACAACATTATTTCCGCCAGCCATTGCGCGAATTAAAAACCCATGAGCTCGCGCTGTTGGTGGGTCTGGTAAAAGGCGCGTCTTATTACAACCCTTGGCGCAACCCTGAGCGCGCAAAAAATCGGCGCAACGTGGTGCTGGCAGTAATGCACAACGAGGGGTTGATTACCGAGCAGCAATTGAAAGTAGCGCAAGCCGCGCCGCTGGGGATTGTGACGAAAGGTGAAGCGCGCACCACCACTTATCCTGCCTTTATGGACTTAGTGAAGCGCCAATTAAAACAGGATTACAAAGAGAGTGATTTGCGCAGCGAAGGGCTACGCATCTTCACCACCCTGTCGCCCATGGTGCAGCGCCAGGCTGAGAAGTCGATGAAGTTGCGCGTGGAGCAGTTGGAAAAACAATTTAGAACGAAAGATGTGCAGGGCGGAATGGTAGTCACCTCGGTAGGTGGTGGGGAAATTCTGGCGCTGCTCGGCGATAAGAACCCGCGCTATTCCGGTTTTAATCGCGCGCTGGATGCCAAGCGTCCCATTGGTTCGCTGATTAAACCCTTTGTGTATTTAACGGCGCTGGAAATACCCCAGCAATATAATCTCGGCACCATCATTAGCGACGCGCCGGTGAGTTATAAATCCGGTGGCAAATGGTGGGCGCCGCAAAACGCCGACAAAAAAGATCACGGTGATATCCCGCTCTATAAAGGCCTAGCCTATTCCTATAACCAATCTACCGCGCGTTTGGGGATGACGATCGGTTTGGATCGTGTTGCTAAAACCATCCAGCGCGCTGGTTATACAGGCGATGTGCCGAAATTGCCTGCAATGTTACTGGGCTCGGTGGATATGTCGCCGCTGGAAGTTGCCGGCCTGTATCACACCATTGCTGCCGAAGGTGTATACACACCCATCCATGCAATTCGCGAAGTGCTCGCGGCCGATGGTAAACCGCTAAAACGTTACCCGCTCGAATTGGAGCAGCGTTTCTCCATTGAATCCACTTTTCAGTTGCAATATGCCTTGCAACGCACACTGCGCGAAGGCACTGGGCGCAGTGCCTACCACCAGATTCCATCGCATATCGATCTGGCGGGCAAAACCGGTACTACCAACGATCAACGTGACAGTTGGTTTGCCGGATTTAGCGGCGAGCATTTGGCCGTTGTATGGCTGGGGCGCGATGACAACAGTGCAACACCTTTGAGTGGTGCGGGGGGGGCATTGCAAGTCTGGGCCGATTTTATGAAGCAAGTCCCAACGCGCAGCTTGGAGCAGGTGCCTCCTGTTGGAGTAAGTTTCGATTGGCTCGACACTGCGACCGGTAAGCTCAGCGCGGAAACCTGTGCCGGTGCGGTCTGGCTGCCGCTGCGCGATGAGTTTCGTCCACTGGACTCTGTTGATTGTCATCAGGACAGAAACCCAATCAAATCCCTGTGGCAGAGAATAGTGAACTGATGAGTTGACCCGGAAAGACTGTCACTCCTTCAATGAATCATTATTGGGGAGTCGTCATCCCCGCTGCGGGATCCATAGGTTTTAAAAAAACCAAAGCTGGACTCCCGCAAGCGGGAGTGACGATGAGGTGCAAAGGATGTGACGGCCAAGTTTCATACACCGCAAAAATAAACTACTCAGGTGAATCCGAAGCTCTCTAGACTGTGTCTTAGTTGAGAGTTGGGGGCAATATTGATCTAATCCTGCCCGGATTTTTCCTGAGAGGCTTTTCCCATGACCTTATCGTTTACTTTGTCGCGCCAGTTGTTAGGCGCCTTTGGCATCGCACTGCTGTGCGCAGCTCCGGTTGTTTACGCAGCAGAACTGGAAGGTACGCCTGTACCTCTGGATGCACCCCATGCTGCTTCTGCCGCAGCTGCCCCTTCATCACCCAATCAGCCCACTGCTCCGACTGCCGAGCAAGCCCCTCCGGCTCCCGCGGCTGATGATTGGCAGAGCCACAACAACTGGGAGCACGATTGGGAGAAGAACCTGAATAAAGCGTTTGGTGGTGACCATGAGAACAGCGGCGGTTTTCATCCGGCGCTGCTGATTCCTCTATTTGCCATAGTCTTTATTTTTGGCGGCCCCATCGTTTTACTGATCTTGATTCTGGTGTTTTTCTTTGGCGCCAAGCGTCGTCGCCAGCAAGACATCAATATGAATATCGACAAGCTACTCGCCGCCGGGCGCGATATTCCGGTCGAGTTACTGCGTGGCGATGAACCTAAAAAAGATGAGCCGGTAGGCAGTCGCGACAAAGGGATTCGCAATATCTTCCTCGGCACTGGCTGGCTGGTGTTTCTCAGCATTATGGTGGGATTCGATATAGGTTCCGCTGGATTTATCTGGATTGCACTGGGTGCATCGCAAGTGCTTATCTGGCATCTGAACCGACCCAAGGTGACTGAGCAGGCTGGACAGCAGGACTAATCCTCATGTCCCTTTCCGATCAGGAATTGATTGCGCGGGTGGTTAACCGCAAGGATCAGCACGCGTTTGCGCAGCTGGTCTTGCGCTACCAGTCGCCGTTGCGCATTTGGGCTAGGCGCCTGTGCAATGGTGATACCCACCTCGCGGACGATCTGGCGCAGGAAGCTTTTATGAAGGCCTATGCCGCGCTGGGTGCGTTTCGTGCAGAGGCGAAGTTCTCCACTTGGCTGTATCGCATCGCCTTTAACATCGCCGCCAATCGCTGGCGTGCGAAAAAAGTTGAGTGGTGCGAGCTGGATGAAAATGAAGAGATTGAAGCTGAGCAGTGCAGCGTAAAACAATATCATGCGCAAAAAGATGTAGAAGCGGCGATGCAAACCCTGAGTGCAGGGCAGCAGT